>NZ_JBSFLI010000032.1:34815-76246 GCF_053598955.1 Streptomyces sp. NPDC001056
TACGGCCCCTACGGCCCCTACGGCCCCTATGGCCCCTATGGCCCCTGCGGCCCCTGCGGCCCCTGCGGCCCCTGCGGCCCCTGCGGCCCCTGCGGCCCCTACGGTGCCCCCGGTCCTTTCGAAGCCCGCCTCCACCTCCGTCCCGGCCCCCGCGTCCGCCTGCCCGACCGGCGGCCGGACCGGCAAGACCGCGATGACATCCCTCGAACGCTGACCGAGCCGGAGCCGGGAACCCGGAGACGCGTCCGACCCGCCCCGCACATCTGTGGCGCCGCACACACCCTCGGTGTGATGGTTTTCGCATACGGCGCCCCAGGGCCAGCCCCTAGGGTTGCGCGGGAAATGGCAGGGCAGGGCGTGTCTGACACCATGACGTTCGTCGCCGACAGGCAGCTGAAGGGATTCCAGGATGTTCCGTAAGGTGCTGGTCGCCAACCGCGGAGAGATCGCGATCCGCGCGTTCCGGGCGGGCTACGAACTCGGCGCGCGCACCGTCGCCGTGTTCCCGCACGAAGACCGCAACTCGCTCCACCGGCTCAAGGCCGACGAGGCCTACGAGATCGGGGAGCCGGGGCATCCGGTGCGCGCCTACCTCTCCGTCGAGGAGATCGTGGCCGCCGCCCGCCGGGCCGGCGCGGACGCCGTCTACCCCGGCTACGGCTTCCTGTCCGAGAACCCGGAGCTGGCCCGCGCCTGCGAGGAGGCGGGCATCACCTTCGTCGGCCCCGACACGGCCACCCTGGAGCTGACCGGCAACAAGGCGCGCGCGGTCGCCGCCGCCCGCGCGGCCGGCGTGCCGGTGCTCGGCTCCTCCCAGCCCTCCACCGACGTGGACGAGCTGGTGCGTGCCGCCGAGGAGATCGGCTTCCCCGTGTTCGTCAAGGCGGTCGCGGGCGGCGGCGGTCGCGGCATGCGCCGGGTCGAGGACCCCGCCCAGCTGCGCGAGTCCATCGAGGCGGCCTCCCGGGAGGCCGCGTCCGCGTTCGGCGACCCGACCGTCTTCCTGGAGAGGGCCGTCGTCGACCCCCGCCACATCGAGGTGCAGATCCTCGCCGACGGCGAGGGCAACGTCGTCCACCTCTTCGAGCGCGACTGCTCGGTGCAGCGCCGCCATCAGAAGGTCATCGAGCTGGCGCCCGCGCCCAACCTCGACCCGGAACTGCGCGACCGGATCTGCGCCGACGCCGTCCGCTTCGCCCGCGAGATCGGCTACCGCAACGCGGGCACCGTGGAGTTCCTGCTCGACCGGGCCGGCAACCACGTCTTCATCGAGATGAACCCGCGCATCCAGGTCGAGCACACCGTCACCGAGGAGGTCACGGACGTCGACCTGGTCCAGGCGCAGCTGCGGATCGCGGCCGGCGAGACCCTCGCCGACCTCGGCCTCGCCCAGGACACCATCACCCTGCACGGGGCCGCGCTCCAGTGCCGTATCACCACCGAGGACCCCGCCAACGGCTTCCGCCCGGACACCGGCCGGATCAGCGCATACCGCTCGCCGGGCGGCTCCGGCATCCGGCTCGACGGCGGAACCACCCACGCCGGTACGGAGATCAGCGCCCACTTCGACTCGATGCTGGTCAAGCTCACCTGCCGGGGACGGGACTTCAAGGCCGCCATCGGCCGTGCCCGGCGCGCCGTCGCCGAGTTCCGCATCCGCGGCGTGGCCACCAACATCCCCTTCCTGCAAGCCGTGCTGGACGACCCGGACTTCCAGGCCGGGCGGATCACCACCTCGTTCATCGAGGAGCGCCCGCACCTGCTGACCGCCCGCTCCTCCGCGGACCGCGGCACCAAGCTGCTCACCTACCTCGCCGACGTCACGGTGAACAAGCCGCACGGCGAACGCCCCGAGCTGTTCGACCCGTTGACCAAGCTGCCCAAGCTGCCGGCCGGCGAGCCGCCCGCCGGTTCCCGCCAACTCCTGGTCGAGCTGGGCCCCGAGGGCTTCGCGCGCCGGCTGCGCGAGTCGCCGACGATCGGCGTCACCGACACCACCTTCCGCGACGCCCACCAGTCGCTGCTCGCCACCCGGGTGCGCACCAAGGACCTGCTCGCCGTCGCCCCGGTCGTCGCCCGCACCCTGCCCGAGCTGCTGTCCCTGGAGTGCTGGGGCGGCGCCACCTACGACGTCGCCCTGCGCTTCCTCGCCGAGGACCCCTGGGACCGGCTGGCCGCCCTGCGCGAGGCCGTGCCCAACATCTGCCTCCAGATGCTGCTGCGCGGCCGCAACACCGTCGGCTACACCCCGTACCCGACCGAGGTCACCGACGCCTTCGTGCAGGAGGCCGCCGCCACCGGCATCGACATCTTCCGGATCTTCGACGCCCTGAACGACGTCGGCCAGATGCGGCCCGCCATCGACGCCGTACGCGAGACCGGCACGGCGATCGCCGAGGTCGCCCTCTGCTACACCGGCGACCTCGGCAACCCCGCCGAGCGGCTCTACACCCTCGACTACTACCTGCGGCTCGCCGAGCAGATCGTCGACGCGGGCGCCCATGTCCTCGCGATCAAGGACATGGCCGGACTGCTGCGCGCCCCGGCCGCCGCCACGCTGGTCTCGGCGCTGCGCCGGGAGTTCGACCTGCCCGTGCATCTGCACACCCACGACACCGCGGGCGGCCAGCTCGCCACCTACCTCGCCGCGATCCAGGCGGGCGCGGACGCGGTGGACGGCGCGGTCGCCTCCATGGCCGGGACGACCTCGCAGCCCTCGCTGTCCGCGATCGTGGCCGCCACCGACCACTCCGAGCGGCCCACCGGCCTCGACCTCCAGGCGGTCGGCGACCTGGAGCCGTACTGGGAGGGCGTGCGCCGGATCTACGCGCCGTTCGAGGCGGGCCTCGCCGCGCCCACAGGGCGCGTCTACCACCACGAGATCCCGGGCGGCCAGCTGTCCAACCTGCGCACCCAGGCCGTCGCCCTCGGCCTCGGGGACCGCTTCGAGGACATCGAGGCGATGTACGCCGCCGCCGACCGCATCCTCGGCCGCCTGGTCAAGGTCACCCCGTCCTCCAAGGTGGTCGGCGACCTCGCCCTCCACCTGGTCGGCGCGGGCGTCTCGCCCGAGGACTTCGAACAGACCCCCGACCGGTTCGACATTCCGGACTCGGTGATCGGCTTCCTGCGCGGGGAGCTGGGCACCCCGCCCGGCGGGTGGCCCGAGCCGTTCCGCACCAAGGCGCTCCAGGGGCGTGCCGCGGCCAAGCCGGTGACCGAGCTGTCCCCCGAGGACCGCGAGGGGCTGGCCAAGGACCGCCGGGCGACCCTCAACCGGCTGCTGTTCCCGGCGCCCACCAGGGAATTCGACACGCACCGGCAGGCGTACGGCGACACGAGCGTCCTGGACAGCAAGGCGTTCTTCTACGGGCTGCGGCCGGCCAAGGAGTACGCCGTCGACCTGGAGCCCGGCGTGCGGCTGCTGATCGAGTTGCAGGCGATCGGCGAGGCCGACGAGCGCGGTATGCGCACGGTGATGTCCACGCTCAACGGCCAGCTGCGGCCCATCCAGGTGCGTGACCGGGCGGCCGCCTCGGACGTGCCGGTGACGGAGAAGGCCGACCGCTCGAACCCGGGCCACGTCGCGGCCCCGTTCGCCGGTGTGGTGACCCTCGCCGTGGCCGAGGGCGACGAGGTGGCGGCCGGGGTCACCATCGCCACCATCGAGGCGATGAAGATGGAGGCCGCCATCACCGCCCCGAAGGCGGGCCGGGTCTCCCGGCTGGCCATCAACCGCATCCAGCAGGTGGAGGGCGGCGACCTGCTGGTCGAGATCGCCTGAGCACGCGCCGGAGCGCCGGGAGCCCTGGGCTCCCGGCGCTCCGGCGTGAGGCGTTCCGTGCCGCGGCCTCAGGTGCGCGGCGACGAGGGTCCGTCCCACAGCGGGTACGACATGACCCGGTCGAAGCCCTCGGGACGCGTGCCCGTGTAGGTCAGGCTCAGCTGTGTGTAGCGGTCGAAGGACGGGTGCTTCGTCCACTTCGTGTCGCCGCTGAGCCGGATGACCACCGGGTAGGGGTGGAAGGCGCCGGCCGCGCAGTACGGCTTGCAGTCGTTCACCCAGTTCGTGCCGGTGCCCGTGGCGCCGCCGGCGCCCCAGGAACTCCAGTGGAGCCCCTTGAGGCGGCTGTTGCCGTCACCGCAGGCCAGGATGAAGTCCGTGGGGCGTACGTTGCGGTGGGAGAAGCAGTCCACCAGCACTCTGTCCCCGCGGGAGGAGTGCGCTGTCGCGGTCGGCGACGGGTGCGTGGTCGGCGGGCTGGCCGAGGCCGCCGTCATCCCCGTCGTCAGCAGAGCCGCCGCCAGGGTCACCGCCGTTCCCATCACTGTTCCGCGCATGGCCGCTCCCACCGTTCGTGCCGTGTCCGAGCAGGTCACATCGACGCTACGACCACGCGGCGCATTCCACCAGTCGCGCAGGTCGTACCGCGTGTCAGCAGGCGCCCTCGTCCTGCCAGGGGCCCCAGGTCGAGGCGCCGGGCACCTCGTTCTGGGTCCACCACTTGGCCTTCCAGTTGTGCTGGTCGTACGACACCTCGGCTCCGCCCGTGTACGCGGTGGACGAGTTCCAGGCGGGCTTGCAGGAGGCCGGGGTCGGCGTGGGGGTGGGGGTCGGGGTGCTGGTCGGCGGGGTCACGCCCGCGAACTTCACCGAGTACGTGGCGAAGTCCCAGTCGTTCTGCGCCACGCTCGAACACGTCCCGGACGTACGGCCCCCGTTGTCGGGCGGACTGCACTGCCGGTCCCGGTTGAGCGACCAGAAGGTGAACCGGTCCATGTGGTGGCTGGTGGCGTAGTCCAGGACCGTCTGGAAGTCGCTCTGGCTGAAGATCTCGCCGGTGTCGCTGCGGCCGTTCATGCCGGAGAAGCCCTCGTGGGCGTAGGCGGTGGCCTCGTCCCAGCCGAAGGTGGACCGCAGGATCGAGTTGAAGTTGGTCAGCGCGCTGGTCTGGCTCGCCGCTCCGCTGAAGCCGCCGTCGAACGGCATGATGGAGAAGTTGTTCGGGGTGAACCCCTGCGACTTCGCCTCCAGCAGCATCTGCTTGCCGAACCAGCCGGTGCCGTCCGCCGTGCCGGCCGTCGTCACGGAGACGTACAGGCCCGGGTTGTCCTGCTGGAGGATCTTCGCCGCGCCGATCTCGTTCCTGATGGCCGCGGTGTTCTCGTACTCCGGCTCCTCCAGGTCGAAGTCGATGGCGTGCAGGCCGTACTTGGTGATCACCTGCTGGTACGCCGCCGCCGTGGACGCCGCGTCCGCGCAGGCCTGGCCGAGCTTGGTGCCGCCGTAGCCGCCGATGGAGACGGACACGTCGCCGCCCTTGCCCCGGATCGTGTCGATCATCGACTTCACGGCGGTGTCCGAGGAGACCGGTGCCGTGCCGCCCCAGGTGGGCGAGCAGCCACCCCCGTCGGGGGCGAGGACGAAGGCCAGCTGGAACGCCTTGAGACCGGTGGCGTCCATGATGGCGGCCGGGTCCGGCGGGTCGTTGTCCAGCGGCATCAGGTAGGGGGCGGCCGCGTACCAGCGGTTGCCCAGGGCGTCCTGGGGAGTGGCGCCCGAGGCGTTGGACGCGACCAGTGCGGTGGTGCCCGCGGCGGCGAGCGTGACGGCGGCCGCCGCGCTCAGACAGGCGTGAAGACGTCTCACTGCGTGCCTCCAGAGGGTGGGGGTGAGCCCGTGTGGGGGAGGAGCCCCCACCCTCCAAGAGCTGTTGCGCTCACGTCAATAAGTTGGCCTAGACCAACTTGCTCTTTGGACTAGACCATGCGATCCCTTTACTTGTTGCCGACCAAACGCAGACCGAAGTCCCGATCCAGCGCCAGGCTCCCCGTGGTGACCGTCGTGACCCGGGCCGCCGGGTCGAACGACCAGGCGGAGGAGGGTAGTCGGCGCCCGTCCGCCGGCGCCCGCGCGGGCGCGGAGCCGCCGTGCGCGGTGAACCGGCGCGTCCGGGCGGCCACCTTGCCCGCGTGGTCGCCCTCGGCGGCGCCCACGGACACGGTCGTCCCGCTCGGAGGGGACACAGGTATTCGATACCGCAGGCTCATCCGGGGTGCCTGCCGGGATGACGTGAGCGCATACGGCAAGGGGCCGGGCCCCGCCTTCCGGCGCGGTCCGGCCCCTTCGGCCGCGGTGGCTCAGCCGGCCTGCTTCCGCAACACGATCTGCGTCTGCGTCGTCTGCCCGACCAGCCGGTCCCGGTCGTCCCGCAGGTCCGTCTGCACCACGATGAGCGTGCCGCCCAGGTGCAGCGGCCGGGCCGTGGCGTGGACCCGGCCCGAGGTGACCGCCCGCAGGAAGTTGGTCTTGGACTCCACCGTGGAGGTGCCGGCGGCCCCGTCGGGCAGGTTGAGGTACGCGCACACCGCGCCCACGCTGTCCGCCAAAGCCATCAGCGCCCCGCCGTGCAGCGCGCCGCCGGCCGTGCACGCCTCGGGCGACCAGGCGAGTGAGCCCACGGTGCGCTCGGCGGTGGCCTCCCGCAGCTCGATGCCGAGGCCGGCCGCGAACGGCATGGAGGCCAGCAGCTCGGCGGGCTCGGAGAGGGACGTCATGACGTACCGCCTTTCGTGAGTGCCAGGTTGATCACGGGTGCCAGGTCGATCCCGAGTCTGCCAGTCGGAGTCTCCTCCCGCGCGGGAAAGGGAAGTTCACGGGACTCTCTGCCGCCAGGCCCTGGCGCACCGGCCCGGAATCACCTGGGACACCGGGGAGTCGCTGCCGGCCTGCGGGCTCGGCGTCTTCGAGTTCGGCCATCTCGCCGCCGGACAGCGGCCGTTCGCGCGTGAAGGAGGAGCGCCGCCTCGGCCGGGGCATCGGCGAGGCGCGCCTCGCGTTCGCCGAGCGCGATCCCGAGGTGCCGCGCACCCTCGTGCCGCCGCCCACGTCGGACCCCGGGTTCGAGCACCTGGCTGTCTGGTTCACCGCGTGCGATCCCGAACCGCACCGCTGTTCCTCGGGGTTGATGATGCGTCTGAGATCGCCGAGGCCGCCGCCCGGCACGGGGCGCGCCTGATGGACCCCGGCGCGGCGACAGGGAGTACAAGGACTGGCTGAAGACCCGTGAACTGCGGTTCGGTGAGGGCTTCCTGGTCCGGCCGCGTCCGGTGGCCCTCGTCCACCGCCTGTGGCGCCGGCCTGTGCGGGGACCGCGCGACACCGTGCCGGCCCACCCGCGGCTGCGCGGGCCCGCCGACCGTCGGGACCATTACTGGCGCGTACGTGTCAAATGTTCACCAAGTGGTGGAGTGCCGCCCATCGATGTGATCGGGTCTCCTGCGTCGGCAGAGTCGAATGCCTGTTCTTGGAGGTCTGGTGTCCGAACCAACCCGCAGCAGACGGTGGTTCACCGTCTGCGCGATCACCGCGTCCGCCGCGCTCGTGGCGATACCCCCGTCGTCGGCCGCCGGCCGCTCGGCGAGCCCCTTCGGCGTCCGTGCCCTCGGTCAGCTCGCCAAGGAGCGGACCCAGTCGGTGGGCGCCATGACGCCGCACCTGTCGGCGGACGGCGACGGCGGCAACGAGGCGGACGAGATCGCCGAGGGCGCGGACCAGTACGCCGAGGCCCGTACGTCGCCCGGCATCGTCGCGCCGGGCGCCTACGGCGCCGCGTGGGGCGACCTCGGCAAGCTCAAGAGCACCGGGGGCAGCTGGCACAACATCACGGACCTGCCGTACAACTCGGACGACCCGCGCTACCGCGACTTCGACTCCAACTCCAGCGGCGGCTCGGGCAACGTCACCGGACGGATGGCAGCCGTCGCCGCCGACGACGACGGCTATGTGTACGCGGGCAGCGCGGGCGGCGGCGTGTGGCGCTCGCGCACCGGCGGCGGGAACTGGCAGCCCATCAGCGACGAGCTGCCCTCGCAGTCCACCGGCGCCCTCGCCGTCGACGGAGGCGGCCGGCTGTGGCTGGGCACCGGCGAGGCCACGACCAACTCCGACGCCTACCTCGGCAGCGGCGTCTACGTCCTCGCCCACCCGCACCACGGCACCTTCTCCCGGCGTACCCGGGTCGGCGGCGACGAGCTGGAGAGCACCACCATCCACGAGCTGCGCTTCGCCGGCGGCACGGTGTGGGCGGCCACCAGCGAGGGCGTGTGGAGCCACTCCACCAGGGACCTGGACGGCCCCTGGAAGCTGGAGTTCGCGCCGAACCCCGACTACCTGCCGAACGGTCCGAAGGCCCACGACCCGGCCGCGGCGTACAAGAACATCGCCAATGACATCGCCATCGACCCCGAGGACCCCGCCAAGGTGGTCCTCGCGGTCGGCTGGCGCAGCGGCGACGACTACAACGGCTTCTACACCAAGTCCGACGGCGCCTGGAAGCGGATCACCAGCGGTCTCGGCGACCTGCCGGCCGACCCGGAGGACGTCGGCAACGTGACCTTCGCCCGGTCCGCCGACGGCTCCCGCTACTACGCCATCGACCAGTCGCCCGAGCAGCTCGGGACCAACCCGGACAGCGGCCTGGAGGGCATCTACGTCTCCAAGTCCGGCTCCCCGGCCGGCCCCTGGACGAAGATCGCCGACTACAAGGGCCTGGCCGCCGACAACTCGGCGCTGACCTCCCCGGGTTACATGCCCGGCGTGCAGGCCTGGTACAACCAGTTCCTCGCCGTCGACCCGAGCGACCCGGAGCACCTGTACGCCGGGCTCGAAGAGGTCTACGAGACAAGGGACGGCGGCAGCACCTGGTCGACCGTGGGCCCGTACTGGAACTTCACCTTCTCCTGCTGGAGCATCGACCCCGCGAAGCAGACCGGTGACTGCAACCCCACCACCCACTCGGACCAGCACGGCGTCGCCATCGGCACCTACCACGGCAAGCCGTACGTGTACGTGGGCAACGACGGAGGCATCTACAAGCGCCCGGTCGACGGCTCCCAGGACGCCGACGGCCACGCCACCGACTGGACGTCCCTGAACGACGGCACCATCGACGCCCTGGAGTACTACTCCGTGGGCATCGGCAAGGACCTCGACCACGGGGGCGTCTCCGTCACCGGCGGTCTGCAGGACAACGGCCAGTCCATGCTGCGCGGCAACGACACCGTGATGGGCTCCAACTTCGGCGGTGACGGCGGCGACACGCTCACCGACCCCGCCAACGGCTGCAACATCGCCCAGGAGTACGTCTACCTCGCCGTCCAGGTCACCCAGAACTGCGCGGTCAACGACGGCGGTTGGGTGAACGACCCGAGCAAGATCACGTCGTACTCGGTCGCCCCGCCCGACAACGCCACCGGCGAGGCCCGCTTCATCGCCCCGCTCGCCGCGGACCTGAAGGACAGCGACACCTGGGTCGCCGGCGGCCGGCACGTGTGGGTGCAGCACCACGGCTACGCCATCCGCAGCGGCTCCGAGTGGACCAGCGCCTACGACCTCGGCAAGGGCCGTACCGCCACCGCCGTCGCCGCCTCCGGCGGGAAGGTGTACGCCGCCTGGTGCGGCCCCTGCAACGACCAGGGATTCGCCCGCGGCATCTCGGTCGGCAACGCGGACGGCACCGGCTGGCACGACATCAGCCTGCCCGTGGACGGCACGGTGCCCAACCGCTACCTCAGCGGCTTCGCCGTCGACCCGGACGACGCCGACCACGTCTACCTGACGGTCAACGGCTTCTCCCGCCACTGGACCGAGGGTCCCGGCGCCGGGGTCGGCCACGTGTTCGAGTCCACCGACGGTGGCACCACCTGGAAGGACATCTCCGAGAACCTGCCGGACGTGCCCACCGATGGCGCGCTGGTGACCGCGCACGGCGGCCTCGCCGTCGCCACCGACCTCGGCGTCGTCTACCGGGCGCCGGGCGGCACCACCTGGAAGCGCGTCGGCGACCTGCCCGCCGTCGCCGTGCTCCAGCTGAGGACCAGCCCCGACGGCGGCACGCTGTACGCCGCCACGCACGGCCGGGGCATCTACACCATCAAGGTCGGCAAACTGCGCTGACCAGGACCGGGGGAGGGGTGGCCGTACGGTCACCCCTCCCCCGCGTCACGCGGACGGCCCCGCGACGCTCCGCAGCGACACCGCCGAGGACGGCGGCGCCGTGAGACAGGCCCCCGTGGTTCGTGTCCACCAGTCGGCGCCGTCCTCGACGTAGCGCAGCAGGATGCCCTCGCGGATCGCCCACGGGCAGACCACGGCCCGGCGCAGCCCCATCAGCTTCAGGGCCGTGTGCCCGACGACGGCACCGGCCAGGCTCTGCGCGGCGCGCGGCGCGGAGATGCCCGGTAACTGGGCGCGCTCCGCGGCGGGCCGGGCGGCCAGTGCCCCCACGGCCTCCCGCAGGTCCCGGCGCAGCAGCACGCGCGGCTCGAACGGGCCGAACCGCCCCGGCGCGGCCCCGCACAGCCGGGCCAGCTGCTGGAACGTACGGGAGCTGACGGCCGCGGTGCGTGGCGCCTCCCACCGTATCCGCGCCGCCACGTCCCGCAGTTCATGACGGATCCGGCGGCGCAGCTCCTTCAGCTCGCGCGCTCCGGGCGGGTCCTGGACGCCCAGGTACTCGCGGGTCAGCCGGTTCGCGCCCAGCGGCAGCGAGGCGGCGAAGTCCGGCAGCCGCCCCCGCCCGAAGGCCACCTCCAGCGAGCCGCCGCCGATGTCCAGCAGCGCGAGGGGCCCCGCCTTCCAGCCGAGCCAGCGGCGGGCCGCCAGGAACGTCAGCTCGGCCTCGGTCTCGCCCGGCAGCGTGCACATCCGGATCCCGGTCCCGGACGCCACCCGCTCCAGCACCTCCGCGCGGTTCGGGGCACCCCGCACCACCGCCGTGGCGAACGCCAGCGGGCCCGAGGCACTCCACCGCAGCGCCGTGTCGCCCGCCTCGGCCACCGCCTTGACCAGCCGTTCCACCGCCTCCTCCGCGATCGTGCCGTCCGCACCGACCTGTTCGGACAGGCGCAGCTTCCACTTGACGGTGTGCACCGGCAGCGGAACACCCCCTTCCACATCCGCGATCACCAGTCGCACCGTGTTCGATCCCGCGTCCACCACACTCACCCGCATGGCCGGGTGCGTACCCACTCCACCCGCCGGAACGCCTGCGCCCGAGGGGCGGACGCGCGCACACCCCGGCCTCGCGGGCGGCGCCCGGGGCACGACGGACACCGACCGGCGCGCCCCCGGCGGCCCACCCGCCCCTGTCCGGATCCGGGCCCCGGCCGTCCCCGGGGGCCCACCGCTGTACTTGGATGGACGCCACCACTGTCGGCATGGGGAGCGGCACATGACCGGTACGACAGCGACCAGGGTCCTGGTGATCGGCGGCGGCATCGCGGGGAGCGCCGCCGCACTGGGCCTGCACAGAGCGGGCTGCGACGTCCGCGTGTACGAGGCGCACCCCGGACCTGCAGAGCACATCGGCGCCTTCCTCACCCTGGCGAGCACCGGCATGCGCGCCCTGGCCCAGCTCGACGCCGTCACAGCCGTGACGGCCATCGGTTTTCCGCTGACTTCGCTGCGCCTGCTCGACGCGCGGGGCGCCGAACTGGCCCATGTCCCGCTCGGCGAGATCGCCGACCCCGATCTGCGCTACCGCTGCCTGCGCCGCGGCGAGCTGAACGCCGCGCTCCAGAAGGAGGTGCTGCGGCGCGGCATCCGCCTCGTCCACGGCGCCCGGCTGACGTCCGTGACGGACGGCCCGGAAGCCGTGGCCGCGCGCTTCGCGGACGGCACCACCGCGACCGGCGATCTGCTCGTCGGCGCCGACGGGCTGAACTCCGCCGTCCGCCGTGCCCTCCTGCCCGGCGTCCGGCCCGCCTACGCGGGACAACGCGTCTTCTACGGCTGCACACCGGGCGTGCCGGGCACGGGCGGCAGCGGCGTCATCACCATGGTGCGAGGCAGCGAGAGCGCCTTCGGGTACGCCAACGCGCCGACGGGGGAGGCGTACTGGTTCGCCCGCGTCGGCGGCGATCCGCTGCCCGGCCGGGCGACCGGCGCCCAGCGCGCCGTACCGCGCGACGACCTGCTGCCCCTGCTGCGCGAGGACACCACACCCGCCGCCGCGCTCGTCGCCGCCGCGGCGGCCCCCGTCATGGTCACCAACGCCACCGAGATGCCGCTCGGCACCCGCTGGCACGTGGGCCGGGTCCTGCTCATCGGGGACGCCGCCCACGCGGCCTCCCCGGCCACCGGGCAGGGCGCCTCGACGGGGCTGGAGGACGCGGTCGTGCTCGCCAAGGCGCTGCGCGATCTCCCGGACGCCGCACGGGCGTTCGACGCCTACGAGCGGCACCGGCGCCCGCGCGTGGAGCACAACATCACCGTCAGCGGCGGCATCTCGCGCGGCACCCATGCCCCCGCCCGTCCCGCCGACCCGAACCACCGCCCCGACCACCGGGACGAGGAACTGATCCGCCAACTCGCCTGGGACCAGCCCCTGTCCGAGAAGGGCTGACCGCGCGGCGCGCGCGAAAGTGCGAGAGGCGGCGTACGGGAGTCCCTTGCCGGGAAACCGCCGGGGGCTGATCGTCCCGTGGGACCGGTCCTCCGGAATCACTCTCGGCGACGAGGAGCATCCGCGAGACTGCTGAGCGGAGCGGGCGGAGCCGTGGCCGCGGCAGCCGCCCTCGGCCTGGGCGGCGTCACCGCGACCCCGGTGACCGCAGCCCCCGCCGCCTACACCGTGTCCGTGGGCAGCCCGGTGCCCTTCCCGTACCCCACGGGCACCCCCGCGAGCCCCTTCCTCGACCGCGACGGCATCTTCCACCACCAGCAGTCCGCCGCCCTGTACGGCGCCGGCGACCCGCGCAGCCGGGACTTCTCCACCGGCACCGACTTCGACACCGCCGGCTTCGACGGCGCGCCGAGCACCGCGGTGAACCCGGCCGACCCCGACGACCGCACCACCGCGCGCTGCACCGCACCGCCGCCGAGCAGACGCTCACCCTGACTCCGGAACGGGGATGAACTCCCCCGCAGCACCCGTGAGTCGGGCATAGGCTGCATCCATGACGATCACCAACGGGGAATCCGACGCCCGCCTGGCCGTGACCGCGGCCCGGGCGGGCGCCGCCGTCGTGCGCGACCTGTACGGTGGCCGGCTCGCGCGCTACGAGAAGACCGCGGGCGACTTCGCGACCGAGGCGGACCTCGCCGCCGAGCGGGCCATCCTGGACGTGCTGCGCCCCGCCCGCCCGGACGACGCCGTCACCGGCGAGGAGAGCGGCGCCACAGGCGCCGAAGGAGCCCGTCGCCGCTGGCTGGTCGACCCGCTGTGCGGCACCCTCAACTACGCGGTGCGGACCCCCCTCGTCGGCGTCAACGTGGCGCTGCGGGTGGACGGAGAGGTGACCGCGGCGGCGACGGCCGATCCGTTCACCGGCGAGGTCTTCTGGACCGACGGCTCCCGGGCCCGGCTGAGCACCGAGCAGGGCGACGAGAAGCTCACCCCGTCCGCGGCCTCCGCTCTGGTGGACGTCAACCTCGACCCGCCCTTCCCCAACGCCCCCGGTTTCCGGGCGCCGCTCCTGCTCGCCGACCCCGGCTTCACCGAGTGGTTCCGGCCCCGGGTGATCTCCAGCACCCTGGCCGTCGCCTGGGTCGCCGCCGGGCGCCGCGCCGCCTACGTCACCGACGGCGACCTCCGCGACAGCGTGCACTTCGCCGCCGGGATCGCCCTGTGCCGGGCCGCCGGCTGCACGGTGACCGGCCTGTACGGCGAACCGGTGCACACCGGAAGGGGCGGACTGATCGCCGCGGCCGATCCTGGGACGCATGCCGCACTCCTCGCGATGGTCAGGCGGCAGACGCAAGAGGCCAGCTGACGCTACGTCAGCGCGGGCCCGCACTGGTCGTTCGGCTCCCGAAGGCTTGTGCGCCCTACGGCTCGCCAATCAAATCAAATCTTGAATCAAGTAGTGAGCAATCGCATCGCCTGACGTCCTTCCGGTGACCCCACCGCGCCCCGGGCCGGGTACCACCGGTCCGGTCCCGGGACGCACCGCGCGGATCGCCCCTGGCCGGAGCGCCTTCACGGGTTTGCGCGGCGGGCCCGGTGCAACCCGTCCGGCACGGCGCCGACCGGCTCAGGAGGACGCAATGGACCACTCGCGGCACCGCCCCCCGGATCGCCGACATCCTCGGCCTGGACGTCTCTCACGCCGAGGGCGCCCCGCTGCCCCTCGGCGCCATCGAGCAGAGCTCGGTGTGTACGGCGCTCCGTCCGGCTACGCCAGATGGTCGAGCGGGGCCGCGAACCGACGGACGCGGCCCCGCACCGCGCCGGACGCGCCGCCGCCGAGATGATCAGCCCCCCGGAGTGCCGGTCGTCGCGGTCCCGGCCCCCCACGTCGCGGTCCCGGCCCGCGCCGCCCGCCCACGCCCGCCCCGTACGACTCGGCCTCGCGCGGGTCGCGCGTGACCGGCCGTCCCGAACTGCGCGGACGCGGTGCTGCCCCTAGGGTGTCGTATGCGGGCGGCCGGGTGCTGCCCTGACTCGGGTCAAGAAGCCGGCCCCTGACGAAGGTGCCCTCGGCAAAGGGGACTTGACCCTGCCCGAGCGGTCTCCGGGCCCGGACCAGCGCGTCCGGCGGGCCAGCTGTCCCGGCAACTCTATGGGAGACGGCCCGACTTCACCCCGGCCGGGAAATCAGCCGATTCCCCGGTTTCGGACGCCCCGGCCCGGGGACCTCGGAACAAGGGTCGGCCGCCCTTTTGCTCATGTCTGGCCTGAATCGTCCGTCCGGCGGGTCATCGCGCCTCGCCGTTGCCGGGCCCGCCCGTGATCAGCGAAGGAATGGTACTGATGAGCGAGAAGAACCCCCTGAAGCGAGCGGCGGACGCCCTGAAGGGTGCGGGTGACGGGCCGGAGGAAGGCATCCCCGGCAAGCCGGGACCCGAGTCGCCGTCCGTCGCCGAGCCGACCCAGGCCCGGGAGCCGCTGCCCCCCAAGCCCGACCAGACCGGCC
This sequence comes from Streptomyces sp. NPDC001056, assembly GCF_053598955.1. Classification (NCBI taxonomy): domain Bacteria; kingdom Bacillati; phylum Actinomycetota; class Actinomycetes; order Kitasatosporales; family Streptomycetaceae; genus Streptomyces; species Streptomyces sp. NPDC001056. Next base: position 49,735 of record NZ_JBSFLI010000032.1, read on the forward strand.
CGGACACCGTCTCGCCGACCGGCCAGCCCACCGGCGCCGACCAGGCCCGGATGGCCCAGAGCGGCAGCTACCTCACCAACGCGCAGGGCACCCGCCTCCCCGACACGGACCACTCCCTCAAAGCCGGACCCCGGGGCCCGGTCCTCCTCCAGGACCACCACCTGCGCGAGAAGGTGATGCACTTCGACCACGAGCGCATCCCCGAGCGCGTGGTGCACGCCCGCGGCGCCGGCGCCCACGGCCTCTTCCGCAGCTACGGCACGGCGGCGAACGTCACCAAGGCGGCCTTCCTCGCCGAGGACGTCGAGACCCCGGTGTTCGTGCGCTTCTCCACGGTCCTCGGCTCCCGCGGCTCCGCCGACACCGTGCGCGACACCCGCGGCTTCGCCACGAAGTTCTACACCAGCGAGGGCGTCTTCGACCTGGTCGGGAACAACATGCCGGTCTTCTTCATCCAGGACGCGATCAAGTTCCCGGACGTCATCCACGCCGGCAAGCCGCACCCGGACCGGGAGATCCCGCAGGCGCAGAGTGCGCACGACACCTTCTGGGACTTCGTCACCCTGCACACCGAGGCCGCCCACCACACCCTGTGGAACATGTCCGACCGGGGCATCCCGCGCTCCTTCCGCACCATGGAGGGCTTCGGGATCCACACCTTCCGCCTGGTGGACGCCGACGGCGGCACCACCCTCGTGAAGTTCCACTGGAAGCCGAGGCTGGGCGTGCACTCCCTGGTGTGGGAGGAGGCGCAGATCATCAACGGCGTCGACCCCGACTTCCACCGCCGGGACCTCGCCGACGCGATCGAGGCGGGCGCCTACCCCGAGTGGGAGTTCGGCATCCAGACCTTCCCCGACACCCCCGACCAGACCTTCGAGGGCATCGACCTGCTCGACCCGACGAACATCGTCCCCGAGGAACTGGCCCCCGTGCAGCCCATCGGGCTGCTCACGCTGGACCGCAACCCGTCGAACTTCTTCGCCGAGACCGAGCAGATCGCCTTCCACCCCGGCCATCTCGTCCCCGGCATCGACATCACCGACGACCCGCTGCTGGCCGGCCGGCTCTTCTCCTACCTGGACACCCAGGTCACCCGCCTCGGCGGCCCCAACTTCGCGCAGATCCCGATCAACCGGCCGCACGCCCCCGTCAACGACATGCTGCGCGACAGCTTCCACCAGACCGCCGTGCACCGGGGCGTGGCCCCCTACCGGCCCAACTCCCTCGACGGCGGCTGCCCGTTCACCGCGGGCGCCGACATGGGCGCCTACGTCGAGGCGCCCGTACGGGTCCCGGAGGCGACCAAGGTCCGCGAGGCGCCGGAGTCGTTCGCCGACCACTTCAGCCAGCCGCGCCGGTTCTGGCTCAGCATGAGCCCGGTGGAGCGCGAGCACATCATCGGCGCCTACACCTTCGAACTCGCCAAGTGCTACGAACAGGCCATCCGCGAGCGGGCGTTGCAGGTGCTCGCCAACATCGACCCGGAGCTGTGCCAGGGCGTCGCCGCCGGCCTCGGCCTGCCCGCCCCCGAGCCCACCGAACCGCTCGCCGACGTCGCGCCCAGCCCCGCCCTGTCCCAGGTCGGCCGCACCTGGCCCACCGACGGCCGGGTCATCGGCATCATCACCGGCGAGGACGGCGACCTCGACGGCGTGGCCGCCGTCCGCCGGGAGGTGCTGGACGGCGGCATGGTCCCGCTGGTCATCGCCCCCAAGGGCGGCAAGCTCGGCTCGGGCGGCGACGCCCTGACCGTGCAGCGGACCTACGCCACCGCGCGCTCGGTGGAGTACGACGCCCTGCTGGTGGCCGGCACCCCTGGCGTCGGCGCCGACGCGTACGGCGCCCGCGACGCCAAGGCCGGCCTGCCGTCCGCCCCGTCCACGCCGGACCCCCGGGTGGGGCTGCTGCTCGTGGAGGCCTTCCGGCACGGCAAGGCCATCGGCGCCGCCAAGGGCGGTCAGGACGTTCTGGAGGCGGCCGGCATCCCGCTCGACGCCCCCGGGGTGATCGTGGGGGACGGCGCGACGACGGTCCTCCAGGAGCTCGTCCGGCTGCTGGGCGCCCACCGTGTCTGGGAGCGTTTCCCGGCCACCGCCTGAGCGGCCCGGCCGCGCCGCGGGATGGTTCCCTCCGAAGGCAGCCACCCCGTCGGCGTATCCGGGGAGGCGGACCCGCCGGGCGCCGGGTGTGATGGTGCTGTCCCTAGTTTCCACCAGTGAGGCAGAGCCATGCGCATCCGCAGCATCGCCACAACCGCCGTTCTCGCAGGCGTCTTCGCGCTGGGCGGCGCCGCCGGCGCCTTCGCCGCCGACCACGACCCGACGACCGGTGTCGCCGTCGGCAGCCCGGGTTTCCTGTCCGGCAACGTCGTCCAGATCCCGATCGACGCCCCGGTCAACATCTGTGGCGACACCGTCGACTACGCTTCGCTGCTGAACCCGACGGTCGGCAACATCTGCGTCAACGAGTGACGGCACGCCCGTGCGCCGGCTCCCCGCCCCGGGGGCCGGCGCACGGGCCGGTCAGGACGCCGCGGTGCGGCACAGCAACAGGCAGATGTCGTCGTCGTGTTCGGAGTCGCGCAGCATCGGCTTCAACACGGCGTCGGCCGCCGAGTCCAGCTCCTGGAGCTCCGCCGCGCCGAGCGCGCCCACGGCCCGCGCCAGCCGCCCGATGCCCGCGTCGATCCCCGCGGAACGCCGCTCCACCAGGCCGTCCGTGTAGAGCGCGAGCGTGGCGCCCGGCGGCAACTCCTCGTGGTGCTCCTCGTATTCGTACGGCACCGGCACCCCGAGCATGATCCCCGGCTTGGCGTCCAGCACCCGCACCTCGCCGCCGGGGCCGCGCACCAGCGCGGGCGGATGCCCGGCCGCCGCCCACACCACACCGGGCTCGCCGGGCGTGAACCGGGCGATGGCACAGGTCGCGTACAGCTCCGGCTGCTGATGGCGCAGCATCCGGTGCAGCAGCGTGAGGATGCGCGCGGGTCCGTTGCCCTCCACGGCGTAGGCGCGCAGCGCGGTGCGCAACTGGCCCATGATCACCGCGGCGCGCAGCCCGTGTCCGGTGACGTCCCCGATCACCGCCAGCACACTGCCGTCGGGCCCGGGGAACGCGTCGTACCAGTCGCCCCCGATGTTCAGCCCGTGCGTGGCCGGCAGATAGCGCGCCGCGAGCGCGAGGCCCGGCGTGTCGGGCAACTCGGTGAGCTGCGCGCGCTGCAGGGCCTCGGCGACGTCCCGGTGCTGCTCGTACTGGCGGGCGTTGTCGAGCGCGATGCCGGCCCGGCGGGCCAGCTCCAGCAGCATCACGGCGGTGTCCGGGGCGAACCGCTCGCCGGGCGCCGACAGGGTCAGCACGCCCTGCACGGTGCGCGCGCCCAGCGGCAGGCACAGCAGCGGCCGCTCGGGGGAGAGCGCGGAGGCCGGCAGGTCGTCCACGCCCGGCAGCCCGCCGGGGTACGGCCCCGCGTGCTGGGGGCGCCCGGTGCGGGCCGCCGTCACCGCGGCCGCCGCCCGTTCGGCCGGCGGGGTCCGCTCGTCGTCGACCAGCCAGACGTCCACGTGCCGGGCGTACTCCGGCACCAGCAGCTTGGGCAGCCGGCGCAGGATGTCCTCGTGGTCGAGGGAGGCGTTGAGCGCGGCGCTGGCGTCGGCGAGGAAGGTCAGCAGCCGGCGGGCGTCCTCCGCCTCCGCGCGCGCCGCCCGCTCGGCGTCGAGCAGTTCCCGCTGCGCCAGCGCGGCCGCCTCCAGCTCGGCGTGCAGCGCGAGCACGCCCTGGTTGGTCTGGTGCAGCTCCTCCCGGTGGAACCGGACCAGCTCCTCCGCCTCGTCCAGCCCCGCCAGGACGACGGCGGTGTCCTCGCCCGCGTCGAGCAGCGCCCGCGCGAGGTCGGCCTCGGTCACCTCGCCCGGCCGGGGCAGGGGCCGGGGCAAGGGCGAGGGGCAGGCCAGGGTGTGCCGCCAGGGCTCGGGACCGTCCAGGGCGAGGCGGAGCGTCCCGTCGGCGGTCAGGGTCAGCCGCTGCCGCCGCCCGTCCCGGCAGGGCCGCAGCCGGGCGGTCAGCGCGGTCAGGAAACGGGCACGGTCCCGCGCCGGTACCCCCGCGTCCGCGGTGAGCCGCGCCAGCAGGGCACGGGCGCGGGCCGCGTCGACGGGGCCGGTGAGGGTCCAGATGGCGGAGGTCGTCGTCATGGGCACTGGTCCGGGGCGAGTACGGCGACGCTGGTGTCGTCGCGCGGGGGACGGGCGGGGCTGCCCGCGTCCCGCAGGACGGTCGCGGCCAGCACCGACGGATCATGGGCGAGCAGCCGGGGGTCCTCGGGCGGGGTCCAGCGGCTGGGCAGCCCGTCACTGTGCACCACGAGCAGACTGTCCCGGTGCCACGGCACGCGGCGCAAGGGGACGTGCGCCGGGAAGTACGCCCCGACGATCCCCGGATGCGACACCAGGGACGTCCACCCGTCCGGGGTACGCAGCCGGGCGCCGATGTTGCCGACCCCGGCGAACGCGAGTTCCCCCTCGGCCGTGTCCACCTGGGCCACGGCGACCGCGGCCCCCCGGGTGGGGCGCAGCGCGCCGTGCAGCCGCCGCAGGATCTCCGGCGGCGGCAGATGCGCGGTCCGCCGCAGCTCCGTCACCGCCGCGGTGGACGCGTGCCCCGCCTTGGGCCCGTGCCCCAACCCGTCGGCGAGCAGCAGGGTCGCCCGCCCGTCCTGGCGCACGCAGTCCCAGGCGTCCCCGGAGGTCTCGGCCCCGGCGAGGGACACGACGATGCCGCCGGCCGAGGGACCTTCGGCCGTCCGGCCGCCCCGCTCGCGCTCCGGATCGATCCGCGCCGTCGCCACCGTGCCGCGCCCCGGGGCGCCGTACAGCCGGAAGGCGTCGGCGTTGCGCAGACAGCTGCCGAGTCCCGCGCCGAGGGAGGGCCCGGCGGTGGTGCAGCCGTCGCGCAGGGCCGCCGCGACGTCGGCGATGCCCGGTCCGTGGTCCAGCGCGAACAGCCGGACCGAGGTTCCCGTGCCCGAGGGCGAGGACACGAGGTTGACCACCAGGGTGCCCCCGCCCGCGTGCCGCAGCAGGTTGGTGGCCAGCTCGGTGGCCACCAGTTACCCGGCCGCCGTACGGTCGGGCCCCAGTCCCGCCTGCCCGCACGCCTCCCGGACCGCCGTACGGGCGTCCCGGACCCGCGTGGAGTCATGCACCGGGACCTCCCACACCCGGCTCATCCCACCCCCGGTCGTGCCAAAGGCACCTGGGTCACCCAGGCCACGGCCGTGACGGTCGTGCCCCGGCCCGGTTCGGTGTCCACGCTGAACTCCTGCACCAGCCGCTTGGCACCGCTGAGCCCCAGCCCGAGGCCGCCCCCGGTGGTGTAGCCGTCGGTCATGGCCAGCTCCAGGTCGCGGATGCCGGGGCCGCTGTCGACGAACCTCATCCTGAGGCCGCGGGCCCGGCCGTTGTCCAGCGGAGTGATCTCCGCGTGCCCGCCACCGCCGTGCACCAGGGTGTTGCGGGCCAGTTCGCTCGCCGCCGTGACCAGCTTCGTCTGCTGCACCAGACCGAATCCGAGGGCCGCCGCGCACTGCCGCACCTGCTGCCGTACCCAGGCCAGATCCGCGTCCGAACCGATGGGCACGCTGGTCGCGGACGTCTGGCCGGACGGCCGCATCATCTCCCCCTCTGGGACAGCGCTTCCATGGCCCGGTCGACGTCCAGCGCGGTGGTCAGACCGGGCAGCGCCAGCCCCAGTTCCACCAGGGTGATCGCGACGGCGGGCCGCATGCCCGCGAGGACCGTACGGGCGGCGAGCAGCCGGGCGGTGGACGCGATCTCCGCGAGCACCCGCCCGAGGAAGGAGTCGACGATGTCCACTCCGGAGATGTCGATGACCACCCCCGTCGCCCGGGTCGTGGCGATGCGGTGGCTGAGGTCCTGCTGCAACTGCTCGGCGAGGCCGTCGTGCAGTTCGCCCTGGAGCGAGACGAGCAGGACGTCCCCCAGAGCGAGCACCGGTACGGGGGCCGGATGCGGGATGGGCTCGTTCACCGGGCGCTCGTACCCGTCTGCGCACGGGAGACCTCGATGCCCTGCCGGCTCAGCGCGTAGGCCAGCGCGTCGGAGAGCGAGGCCCGGGTGAGCACCGAGCCCAGGTCGATGCCGAGCTGCACGATGGTCTGCGCGATCGCCGGACGGATACCGGAGACGATGCACTCGGCCCCCATCAGCCGCGCCGCGGCCACCGTCTTCATCAGGTGCTGCGCCACCAGCGAGTCCACCGTGGGAACGCCGGTGATGTCCAGGATGGCGTACCGCGCGCGCTGGTCGACGATGGCTTCGAGGAGCGACTCCATCACGACCTGGCTGCGGGCGCTGTCCAGGGTCCCGATCAGCGGTACGGCGACGGTGCCCTCCCACAACTTGATGACGGGGGTGGCCACTTCGAGCAGTTGCAGACGCTGCCGCTCGATCAGCTCCGTGCCCGCGTCCAGGGCGGTCTCCATCACGACCAGGCGCAGGGTGCCGAGCAGCAGGGTCAGCGCCAGCACGCTCTCCTGGGCCTGCGGGGCGGTGGGGTCGGCGAACTCCTCGCGCAGCAGGTCGACGGCGGGGGTGCGCAGGGCGGCCACCTCGTCGGCGATCCCGGACGGCGTGGCACCGGTGCGGGCCCGGTTCTGGGTCATCCGCCCCAACTGATCGCGCACCGGCTCGTACCCGGGCGCGCCGGTGTCCTCCAGGCGCCCGCTCACGGCCACGTCGGACAGGGCGTCCACGACCGCCTTGCTGGCCTCGACCGCCTCGTCCCGGGAGACCGTGAACACCGACCTGAACAGGGGGGCGTCCGCCCATCGCTGGGCGATCTGCTCGCGGCGCCGCTCCAGGAAGGACCCCACCAACTGCGGTGCCGACGCGGCCGCGTCCTGCTCCATGGGCACTGTTCACACGCTCCTCTCGCACATCCGGCCGCCATCGTCCGGCAGTCGATCTTCACCGCCCGGCACCCTAGCCCCCACCGTCCGGCCGGCCCAAACCCAAGAGGGCATCTGACCTGCCAACTCCCCTCGTTCCGAAGGGAGTTGAACGGTCGCCCGGCCGGTGACGGTTGCCCGGCCGGTGACGGCCGTCCGGCACCGCCGTCGGGGCGCGGTCACCGGTGGGCCGTCTACCCCGGATGGCGCGAGAGTCTCCCGACTGTTGCGGATGTCACCCGTCCGGGTGGCCGCCCGGGGTGTTTTCGGCCGACCGACGGAAGAGGGCCGCCCACAGGAAGGGCTCCGCATCCGGAGACGGACACCGAGACCGGCCTCCCGCGCCCGCTTGCCGGCCCCGCCGATCGCGACGGGGGAGAACGGGTCCGTCCCGGACCGCGTGGGCATCGTCCCACCAGGTGGCCGCACTCCCGGTCCACCGGTCGTCCTCCCGCGAACGGCCTGTCCGGGAAGTCCCTCGCCGGTGCCCCGCCCCGCGCCCCCTGCGGCCCCGCGGGACCCCTGGAGGGGTCCTGCGGTCCGACCGCAGGACCCTTTTTCCGACGGCCCTATTCCTTCTCGGCCCGTCGCTCCGACGTACCCGTCGGGACCTCGCGGTGGCTCGGGAGAGGGTCCGGCTGCGGCTGGCGCCGCGACTCCTGGGCGGCCCCCCGCCGGCGCCGCAGCAGCAGCCGTCTGGCCGGGCACTCGACCGCCTCGTAGAGCACCCAGGACAGCCCGAGCGAGATCGCGAACGCGGTGGCGGTGACGGCAAGGCCCGCGAGGACGCCGAAGTGGGGTTTGGTGCCCAGGAGGTTGGTGGCGGCGCGCAGCACCAGCAGATGGATCATGTAGAAGGCGAACGACAGCTCCCCGAGCCGCACCAGGCGGCGGTGCCGCCACAGGGACGGCAGCCCGTTCAGATCGGCGACGGCCGCCGCCGGGATGAGCAGGGCGAACCCGGCGAGCGTGCACACCGTGGCGGAATAGCCGGGCGTGACCTGGGGTACGAGGAAGTAACCGATGATCGCCAGCGCGAGGGAGGCCTCCAGCCCCGGCCCGCGCCATCGGCCGAGCAGCACCAGCCGCGCGGTCACCGCGCCGAGCACGAACTCGGGCAGCCGCGCCGCGGGGAACGAGTAGAGCGTGTACGTCCACCAGTGGTGCGCGTCCGACCAGGCCAGCACCAGCACCGAGGCCGCCGACAGAGCGCCCAGCGCGGCCGACGAGCGGGGGCCGAGGCGGCGCAGCAGCAGGATCAGCAGCGGGAAGCCGGCGTAGAAGAACGCCTCGCAGGCGAGCGACCAGCTGACCGGGTTGAGCGTCTGCCACCAGGGGTGCCACCAGGAGTGCAGCAGCAGGGCGTTGGCCAGGGCCTGCTGCGGCGCGGGCTCGCTCTGGTGCGCCAGAGTGAGGCCCATGAGCAGGGCCACGGCGAGGGTGACCAGATGCACCGGGTAGATCCGGGCGAGGCGCCGCCGCCAGAAGGCGAGGGGTCTGTCGCCCGGCCGCGCCGACCAGGTCAGGACGAAGCCCGACAGGACGAAGAAGAACGACACTCCGGTGGCGCCGGCGCCGAATCCCCAGCTGACCAGGTGGCCTCCGGTGCCTCCGAAATAGCCGAAGTTGTTGACATGCAGTCCGAACACCAGCAGCGCCGCCATCCACCGCAGCCCCGTCAAGGACGGCAGGGAGGGATTGGCGGCGGGCGGGACACGTGCGTTCGTCGTGCCGGTCGGGGCGGGCGGCGTCGTCCGGAGCGCCCGGGTCGTCGCCGTGGTCATCGAATCACCTGCCGCAGAGGGTTGGCATGGGGAAGGGAGGGATCTGCTGCCCGCTCCTCCCCGTTCCATCTCGTCACATGGCGAACATCACACAGATGCCGAACGAGGCAACCCCGCCCGCGCCACGGACATCACCCCCCGCTCCACCCGTACGAGCGACACCGCCTCCACCGCCTGGCCGTGCGCCGCCCCAGGGAAGCCACGCGATCGACCCGTCGGCGCGCGCCGGCCGGGGAGTCGTCGGGTCGACGACGTGCTCACCGACCCGAGGCCATGCGGGCCGTCGCCCACCCCACCCGCCGTCGCCTCCGGAGCCGCCTTGATCGCGCTGGTGGACTACCGGGTCGTGCTCGCCGTGATGACGGTCCTGATGGCGGCCTCGGCCCTCTACCTGGCGACCCGCGGTACCCGGTGCCGGCCGTCCGTACGCGAAGGGGGCGCGGTTCCCTGAACCGCGCCCCCTCGATGTCGCCGGACGTCAGTCGGCGTCGTGGTGGCCCACGTGCAGGTCCACCTCGCAGGACTTGCCCTCGCCCAGTTCCACGTCGGCGAGGACGGGGGCATAGCCGGAGGTGACGACCGTGTAGGCGCCCGGGACGAGGTTTTGCAGGGTGTAGGTGCCGTCGGTGTCCGTCGCGGCCGAGGCGACCACCTCGCCGGAGGCGCTGAGCAGGGTGACGCGGGCGTCCGGGACCGGCCGACCGGTGTGTTCGTGGCGCACCGTGCCATGGACGCCGCCCAGGCCCGCGAGGGTGACGTCCGGGACGACGGGACCGGCATCGGCGTCGAGCCGGACGGCCCGCGGGTGGTGCCCGGGGGCCGAGACGACCAGGGTGTACGCGCGGGGCTGCGTCGGCGTCAGCTCGTACGTGCCGTCCTCGCCCGTGCCGGCCAGCGCCCGCTGTCGGCCGGAACGGTCGACCAGGGTGAGGGTCGCCCGTGCGAGGGGCCGCCCCGCGCTGTCGTACACCCGCCCGCGCAGCACTTTGGCGGGCGGCGCGGTGGTGGTCGCGGCGGCGGCCTCGTGCGACGCGTCGGCAGGGACATCGGCGTCCTTGACGGCAGGAGCCGCGGCCCCGGCCGGTGCCGGAGCCGGCGATCCCGCGGCGGCCGCCGGCTCCGGCCCGCGCCCGCGGATCAGAGACGCTCCCGCCGCCGCCAGCGACATCGCGATGGCGAGGGAGAAGACCACGACCAGGCCGTCGTGGAAGGGCTGCGAGATCAGGTGGGGGAAGAACTCGCGGCCGGTGAGATGCGCGGCGGCGGCCGGCGACAGATGGTGCAGGATGTCCGGGCCGAGCAGGTGCTGGATCGGGTTGTAACCGAGGAACGCGGCGAACAGGACGCCGACCGGCGGCAGCGCGGACACCGTGTGCGCGGCCCCCGCGGGCACGCCCTGGGCCGTCAGACCCGTGGTGAGGGTGTCGGGCAGGGTCCCGGCGAGACCCGCGACCATGAGCGAGAAGAACACGCCCATGGACAGCACCATGCCCGCGTTCTGGAAGGTGGCGCGCATGCCGGAGGCCGCGCCGCGGGCGTCGGCGGGCACGCTCGACATGATGATCGCGGTGTTGGGAGCGGCGAACAGACCGCCGCCGAGCCCGTTGAGGAAGATCAGCGCGGCGAACGCCCAGTACGAGAAGTCGCTCGGCAGCACGAGCAGCCCGGCGAACGACACCGCCATCACCAGGAAGCCGCACGCCGCGAACAGCCGCGCCCCGAAATTGTCCGACAGAGCGCCCGACAGCGGCCCGGCGAGCAGGAAGCCGATGGTCAGCGGGAGCATGTAGATGCCGGCCCACAAGGGTGTGTCGGCATAGTCGTACCCGTGCAGCGGCAGCCAGATGCCCTGCAGCCAGATGATCAGCATGAACTGCAGCCCGCCCCGGGCGATGGCGCCGAGCAGCGTGGCGGCGTTGCCGCCGGCGAAGGCCGCGTCGCGGAACAGCCGCAGCGGGAACATCGGTTCGGGGACCTTGGTCTCCACCAGGCAGAAGACCGCGAGCATCACGGCGCCGCCGACCAGGCCCGCCAGCACCCAGGGGTTCGTCCAGCCCATGGTGTGGCCGCCGTACGGCTGGATGCCGTAGGTGATCCCGGCGAGCAGCGCGGTCAGGCCGATGGCGAAGGTGATGTTGCCCCACCAGTCCATCCGCCCCGGCCTGCGGATGCCGGTCTCGTGCAGCGACTTGTACGCCCACACCGTGCCGATCAGGCCGATGGGCACGTTGACCCAGAAGATCGAGCGCCAGTTCCAGGTGACGAGCACACCGCCGAGCACCAGGCCGAGGAACGAACCGGCGATGCCGGCCACCATGTTGACGCCCAGCGCCATGCCGCGCTGGCGCGCGGGGAAGGCGTCGGTGAGGATCGCCGCCGAGTTGGCCATCAGCATCGAACCGCCGACGGCCTGCACGATGCGCCAGCCGATCAGCCACAGCGCGCCGTCGCCGCCGTGGAAGGGGTCGAGCGAGAGGACCACCGAGGTGAGCGTGAAGATCAGGAAGCCCGCGTTGTAGATGCGGACCCGGCCCATCATGTCGCCGAGCCTGCCGAGTGCCACGACCAGCACCGCGGTGACGAGCATGTAGCCCATCAGCATCCACAGCAGATAGCTGACGTTGGCGGGCTCCAGCGGGTCCAGGCGGATGCCGGTGAAGATGCCGGGCAGCGAGATCAGCACGATCGAGCTGTTGATGGTGGCGAGCAGCATGCCCAATGTGGTGTTGGTCAGCGCCACCCACTTGTAGCCGGGGTGGTCCGCGCCGATCCAAGCGCGCCGGCGGTGCTGCCCGGTGTCGGCGGCACCGGGTATGTGATCGGTCTCCCTGGTCGTCATCGGTCGCTCCCGGTGTCAGGCCGTTCGGGCAGAGGGGCGGTCTTGTCGGGCTGGGCGGGCCGGCCGGGCCTGGCGGTGCCGGTGAGCATGCGCTGCACGAGCGGGGCGACGACGCGCATCGCGTCGGCGAGGGCCCGCTGGTCGTCGTCCGGCAGGGCGGCCATCAGCTCGGCCAGGCGTGCGTCCCGCGACCGGCGGCGGGCGGCGAGCACCTCCCGTCCCACGTCACTGATGGCGATCAGCGTCACCCGGCCGTCCACCGCGTCACCGACGCGCATGACCAGGTCCTGGCGTTCCAGCCGCTGCACCAACTGGGTCATGGAGGGCTGGGCCACGCCCTCCGCCGCGGCGAGGAGCGTGAGCCGGACCGGACCCTCGCGTTCGAGTCGCGCCAAGGTGGAGGCCGCGGTGAAACTGAGGCCCCTGTGGTCCGTCACGACTCTGATCACGGCAGATGCCGTCTCCGCCAGTGACTGTGCGGTCTGCCGCACGTCCGGGTCTCTGTGAGGGTGATCTCTGTGAGAGTGATCCACACTCTTTAAGTATCACCCGCCTATATAGGAACCCTATGAAAATCTTCGTAAGGAGTTCCGGAGCGGGGAACGGATCGGGCCGCAGACCGTCCGGACATGCCCGGTGCCGGGACGGACGACCCGTCCCGGCACCGGTGTTCCGTGGAAAAGCGGCCGCTCAGAGCACCGTGACCTCGAAGACCGGGGACGCCGTGCCGCCGCTGACCATGCGCAGGTCGTTCCTGCCCTTCAGGCCCAGCTCGACACGCAGCGCGTAGGAGCCGCTGCGGTTGACCGGCGTGGAGGCGGGCAGGGTGACCCACTTGCCGCGCTGCTTCTGCTGGAGGGTCACCTTGCTTCCCGCCTTGATGCCGGTCGTCTTGCCCGTGACCCGGAACAGCGTCCAGGCGCGCACCGAGGACACGGACGGCGTGGCCGTGATGGCGGGCTTGGTGGCCGCGGCCGTGCGGGCGTCGGCGGGAGCGGTGGTGTGGGCGGCCGGGGTGGCCGCCATCGCCGTGCCCGCGAGGGCGAGAGAGGTCGCGCCGAGGACGCCGACGACGGCGAGGCGCAGGGAACGCCGCTTCGTGACCATCATGAATCTGTCCTTTTCTGTGGTGAGTTCAACTGTTCACGCCAAAGGAGAGGAACATGCCGATTGGCGCGGTCACTTGAAACGACGACACCACGAGGGCGGGCGTTCACTGACGGTCTGTCCTCGTTCTGTAACAGCCGCGGGGTCAGTCCCGGGGCCCGATCTCCTTCCCGTCGGCGTCCCGGACGGTGATGGCCTGCATCGGGCAGATGTCCGCCGCGTCCAGGGCGCGTTCGTCGCCGTCCGGAATGTGCTCGCGCACCGGATGCGAACGGTCGCCGTCGAGGGTGAACAGATCCGGCGCGGCCCCGGCGCACATGCCGGAACCGATGCATCGGCCGGGGTCCACGCGCAGCTGCCAGCTCATCGCCGCCTCACCAGCCCACCGGCATGACACGGGGCCCGCGCACCAGCATCTCGGTCTTCCAGGTGATGTCACCGGCGACGTGCAGCTCGGGGAAGCGGGCCACCAACGCCCCGATGGCCTCCTGGAGTTCGAGCCGGGCGAGCGGAGCGCCGAGGCAGTGGTGCACGCCGTGGCCGAAGCCCAGGTGCGCGTTGCCGCCGCGGGAGATGTCGAGTGTCCCGGCGTCGGTGAAGCGCAGCGCGTCCCGGTTGGCCGCGCCGATGGCGACCAGCACCGGCTCCCCGGCCCGCACCAGCGTGCCGCCGACCTCGATGTCCTCCGTCGCGTAACGGGCCTGCCCCGCCCCGCTGCCCAGGGGCACGAACCGCAGCAGCTCCTCGATCGCCTGCGTGATCAGCGCGGGCTCCGCGCGCAGCCGGGCCAGCGCCTCCGGGTGATCGAGCAGCGTGAGCACGAAGTTGGGGATCTGCGTGGCGGTGGTCTCGTGCCCGGCCACGAGGATGCCGACGCACAGGTCGACCAGCTCCAGCTCCGACAGCCGGTCGCCGTGGTCGCGCGCCTCGATCAGCGCCGTCATCAGATCGTCCTGTGGCGCCGCGCGGTGCGCGGCGATCAACTCGGCCATGTAGGCGCGCAGTTCCTCGCGGTTGCGGTCGAACTCCGCCGCCGTCAGCGAGCTGGTGGACAGTGCCGCGTCGCTCCACACGCGGAACTGCGGCCGGTCCCGCTCCGGCACCCCGAGCAGCCGGCAGATCACCGCCACCGGAATGGGCAGGGCGTAGCGGTCGACCAGATCGACGGGCGGGCCCGCCGCCTCCATCGCGTCCAGCAGGGACGCCGTCAACTCCCGTACCTGCGGCCGGAGTTTCTCCACCTGGCGCACGGTGAACGCCTTCGCGACCAAGGAGCGCAGCCGGGTGTGGTCGGGCGGGTCCATGCTGAGGATCCCGCTGTCCCGGCGGCCCTCGGAAGCCCGCGGCTCGTCGTGTTCGAGGCTCAGCGCGCGGCTGAAGCGCTGGTCGCCGAGGACCAGCCGGGCGTCCGCGTACCGGGTGGCGAGCCAGGCCGGCTCCCCGTACGGCATCCGCACGCGCAGCAGCCCGGGGGTGTCACGTGCGCGGTCGTACGCCTCGGACAGGTCCAGGTCCGAGCCGGAGTTGAAGGGGTAGGCGAGGGGTGCGTGGTCCGTTGCCGTCACAGCTGTCTCCCTTGTGTAAGCACACGCTTACAACGCTAGGAGCTGCGCACCGACGGCGCAACGACGCTAATCGGCCGTTACTCTGCGGGTCCTCGGCAGACGCGCGCGGGCGCGGGGCGGCAGAAGGAGCAGCGGGTGGACGGCGGCGAGCACACGCAGGGCCAGGACCGGAGTGCCGGCGGTGCCCCGGGCGGGGAGCCGCCGCAGCGTCCGCGCGACGCCCGGGAGACCCGCGCGCGCATCCTCCGCGCGGCCGGCGCGGTCTTCGCCGAACGCGGATACGACGCGGCCACGGTCCGCGACATCGCCGCCCGCGCCGGGGTGAACCAGGCGCTCATATTCCGCTACTTCGGCTCCAAGAAAGCCCTGCTCGCCGAGGTGATGGCCCAGGACGGCAAGGAGCAGGTGAGCACCACGCCGCCCGAGCGGCTGTTCGAGACCGCGCTGCGTGGCGTCCTCGCCGAGGGCGGCGCCGGCGCCGACCGGCTGCTCGCCGTCTATCTGCGCTCCATCGGCAGCGCGGACGCCGCCCCGGAGACGGTCCGCGCGCTGGGCGAGGAGTACGCCGCCGCGCTCGCCGCCCTCTCCGAGGCCGACGACGGCACCCTGCGCGCCCAGCTCGCCATGGCCTGGCTGCTCGGCATAGGCCTGATGCGGGTCGTCGTGCGCCAGGAACCCCTGGCGAGCGCCGAACCGGACGCCGTCTGCGCACACGTCCTCACGGCCCTGGACCGGCTGCTGCCGATGCCGCCCGGCGGAGAGGCGCGGACGGGGGAGCAACGGCCGGGCGTGCGGTCGTAAGACCCACGGGTACGACACCCACCGGGGCGACATCGCCTCCGGCGCCGGAGCCGGCCCCGGGGCGCGGGTCCGCCCCTTGGCGTGGGGTTCGCCGCGGGGCGAGGAATTCGGCCCCCTGGGGTCTCCCTGGGTGAGGGGGGCTGGTTCTTGGTGTGTGGTTCGGGCCCTTGGTGTGGGTCGGCCTCCGGGTGCGGAGTTGGTTCCGGCTGCGCGGTCGCCCTGTGGCGTGGGGTTCGCTTTCGGGTGTGGAATTCGGTCCCTGGTGTGGAGTCTCCCGGGGCGGGGGGCTGCGGGGTGTGTTCCCTCCCCTGGCGTGCGGGCCGTCGACCGGGCACGGCATTCGGTCCCCGACATGGAAGCCGGTCTCCGGTGTGATCCATCCCCGGTGCGAAAGCCGGTCCCGGGCGGGGATTCCGGTTCGGCCCCGAATCCGCCCCGGCCCCCAATCCGCCCCCGGCGCGACGGCCGCCCCCAGCCGTATCCGCCCCGGCGCGCAAGTCCTGCGCACCGCCGCGAAGGACGGCCTGACGGTCGGCGTCTACGGTTACGCGGCCCGCGGCCCGCGGCTCAGTCGGCCGCGGCCGACCGTACGCCGAGCCCCGTGAGATACGCGGTGAGCACCCGGTTCAGCCGCGGCTCCACCTCCACCACCGCATGCCCGAGCCGGGGATCGCTCGCGTACAGCTCGCGCAGGCGCGGGCCCGGCGTGGCCATCTGCCACAGTGCCCCGGCGAGACCGGTCGCCGTGGCGATCGTGTCGACGCCCTGCGACTCGTCGAGGCCGAGCAGCCGGCCCAGTTCGCCGCAGATCAGCTCGACCTCCTTCAGCGTGACGAGCTTGAAGGAGCGCACCGACTCGATCGACACGTTCCGCTCCAGGTTCAGCGGAGCCTGCGCGAGCAGGTCGCAGAACATGGGGCGCGCCCCCAGCGTGCCCGCGAACACGGCCGCGACCTCGGTGGGCGTCGCCTCGGCCCGTCGTCCCAGGTCGCCGCGCAGCTCGGCGGACCACTCGCGCCAGCCCTCGGCGGTCAGCGCGAGGAAGATCTGCTCCCGCGTCTCGAAGTAGCGCAGCAGCGCCGACTTGTGCATGCCCACTTCCGCGGCGATGTCCGTGAGAGTGACGTCCCGTACCCCCCGCAGCGCGCCGAGTGTCCGGGCGGCGTCCAGGATCGCCGCTTCCCGCGCCTGTTTGGCCTCGGCACTGCGCGCACGCTGAAAAGCAGGCTCACTCATGCAGGACATCATAGGAAGAGTTAAGGCAACGGTGTTGCGCTAATAAGAGAACAGTGTTGTACTAACCGCATGAGTGCACAGGATCCCAAGGTCTGGTTCATCACCGGTTCGTCACGCGGCTTCGGTCGTGCCCTGGTGGCCGCCGCGCTGGAGGCCGGCGACCGCGTCGTGGCCACCGCCCGCCGCCCCGAGACCCTCGCGGCGGACCTGGCCGCGTACGGCGACCGTGTCCTGCCCGTCGCCCTGGACGTCACCGACGCGGACGCGGCGGGTTCGGCCGTCGAGGCGGCCGTCGCCCGCTTCGGGCGCATCGACGTGCTGGTGAACAACGCGGGGTACGCGAACGTGTCGCCCATCGAGACGACCGAGGACGACGACTTCCGCGCCCAGTTCGAGACGAACTTCTGGGGTGTCTACCACGTCACCAAGGCCGCGCTGCCGGTCCTGCGCCGACAGGGGGCGGGCACCGTGGTCCAGTTCTCCTCGATCGGCGGCAGGGTCGGCGGCTCGCCGGGCATCGCGTCGTACCAGGCGGCCAAGTTCGCCGTGGACGGCTTCAGCCGGGTGCTGGCGACGGAGACCGCGCCGTTCGGGGTGCGGGTCATGGTGGTCGAGCCCAGCGGCTTCGCCACCGACTGGGCCGGCTCCTCCATGACCGTCCACGACATTCCCGAGGCCTACGACGCGACCGTGGGCGCGATGAACCGGCTGATGCGGCAGAACACGGCCGGCGCGGCCGGGGACCCGCGCCGCGCCGCCGGGATCATCGTCGAGACCGTGCGGCGCGGCGAGATCCCGAGCCATCTCCTGCTCGGGGTGGACGCCGTGACCATGGCGCTGGACCACTCCCGCCGTCAGCTCGCCGAGGCGAGCGCCTGGGAGAAGGTGAGCCGCTCGGCCGACTTCGGCGAGCCCTACCCCGCGCCGCTCCCGTCCGCGGAACCCGCGTGAACCCTGCCCACGGGCCGCTCACTTGCCCAGGAGCAGCCCCGTCCCGCTGACGTAGACGTGGATCCCGTCCTTGTCCACGGCGACCCGCTCGACCCGCAGCACGCCGGAGGGCGGCTCCGGGACCCGGAAGGCGAAGTCGAACCGGTCGGCGATCTGCGGACGGGTCAGCTTGGTCAGGGAGGTGAGCAGGGAGAGATCGACGCCGAGCCGCTTGAGCACCTCGGGGTGGGCGAGCGCCACGTCCACCAGGTTCACCCGGGTCAGCCGGTGCAGGAAGCGGGGCGCGCCGGTGAGCCGGTGGAGCTCGCCCTCGTCGTGCAGCGCGGCGTTCACCGCGCGGTCCGGCACGCCCATGCGGCGCGCGATCTCAGGGACGCCCAGCAGCGCCTTGATCTGGTCCGCCTCCTTGGTGATGCGGTGCGCCGCCGCACGGGTGAGGTGCAGCCCCTCGGTGCGGCCGGTGCCGGGCCGGTAGGTCGCGAGGTCGCCGATGTCCAGCCGCATCCCGTCCACCGAGGTACTGATGCCGCGGTCCCCGTCGCGCTGGATGCGGGCGTCGGCGCGCACCCGCACATCGTGCCCGGCCAGGCGCAGGGAGCCGAGCGCCCGGATCCGGCCCGGTCCGTGGGCGCTGAACGACACCTGGGAGGCGCCCAGTTCACGGTTCATGTCGGCGAAGGACAGCAGCACCTGCCCGTGCATCCGCTGAACGAGGGCCCCGCGTACGGCGGTCGGTCCGTCGCCGTCGACGCGTATGCCGCGTGCGGTGGCGGTGACCCGCGTCAGGGTGACCCGGTCGGCGGGCACGTCCGGGACGGTGACCTGGACCGAATCCAGCGCTGGTCGAGCAGTTGGGTCAGGAACGGGAAACCGCCGATCCGCACCTCGGGCGCGGCGGTCAGGTGCAGTCGGTCCTTGAGCCGGTCGGCGGCCTGGCGCTCGGCGTAGAGCAGCGCCCAGCGGTCGGCGAGGGTGACGAGGCAGGCGAGGGTGAGCACCCGGGCGAGCAGCCTGAGCAGGGTGGGCAGTCCGGTGGCCCGGTTGCGGCGGCGGCCCCGGCGCCTGTGGTTGGGTGGCGCCCAGGGGTCGTCGGCTTCCTCGTCGCGCGACTCCGGGGTGTCCTCCATACGGAGGAAGTCGTCCAGCGGACTGTCCGCGGGGCCGTCCGCCGGATCGCCCGCCCGGCCCTCCGCCGGATCGTCCGCGAGCGCGGCCAGTTCGTCGTACGGACTTCGCGCGGACGGAACCCCGTCGGGGTCAGGTCCGTCGGAGCGAGTGGTGTGATGCGTCGATGCGTGGGGGGTACGCATCGGCAGATTTGATCACATAACCCCACGGGGCTCGCAACTCTGACGAGGGCTCGGACGCGGAACGGCCTGATTCGCACGCGTTGTCGAGCCGCACTCAACCCGCCTGTGCGCAAACGCCGTTGGACAGTGGCGGCGACGGGCCGGCGAAGGACAGGAAGGAAGGTCTCCATGGCAAGGGACACCGGGCGTTTCGTGGGCAGGGCCGCGGTGGTGACCGGCGGCAGCCGGGGCATCGGGGCGGCGGTCGTCAGGCGCCTGGCGGCCGAGGGCGCGGCCGTCGTCGTCGGCTACCGCGACAACCGGGCGGCGGCCGACGCGCTGGTCTCCGCGATCGAGGCGGACGGCGGCCAGGCCGTGGCCCACGGCGCGGACGTGACCGATCCCGGCCAGAGCGAGGCCCTGATCGAGCGCGCGGTCGCGGAGTTCGGACGACTGGACGTGCTGGCCTCCTGCGCGGGCATCGAGCACTTCGGCGCCCTGGCGGACCTGACCCCGGCCGACTTCGACCGCGTCTTCGCCGTGAACACCCGCGGCCAGCTCTTCGCGGTCCAGCACGCGGCCGCCCGGATGGGGGAGGGCGGCAGGATCGTGCTCACCTCCTCGGTCAGCGCGTCCCGCGCGGTCTTCGCGCACACCCTGTACGCCGCGTCCAAGGCCGCCGTGGAGTCGATGGTCCTCAACCTCTCCGCCGAGCTGGGTCAGCGCGGCATCACGATCAACGCCATCGCGCCCGGCGGCACCGACACGGACATGGCCGCCGAGAACGCCGCCAGGTACCAGCACCCCCGGCTGCGCGGCGACATGCCGCTCGGGCGGTGGCTTTCGTTGCACGGCGCGCTCGGCCGCCTCGCCCGACCCGAGGAGATCGCGGCGGGCTACGCCTACCTGGCCAGCGACGACGCCGCGTACATGACCGGCCGTACGCTCCCCCTGGACGGCGGCTTCTTCTGATCCGGGCGGTCACGACCGCCCGGAGCGCACCGGGTCGTCGGCCACTTCGCGAGGCCTCACGTGGGTCGGCCGGTCCCGCCGCCAGTCGAACGTGGCGAGGGCCAGGGAGGCCACCATGCCGATGAGCGCGGCAACCAGTGCCAGGACGACGGCGGCGCGGTAGTCATGGTGCCGGCCGAGCACCAGGTAGTAGAGGCCGGGCAGGGCGGCCGTGCCCATCGCGGCCCCGAGCCGCTGTCCGGTCTGCAGCGCGCCGCCCGCCGCGCCCGCCATCCGCACCGGCACGTCCCGCAACGTCATCGTGAAGTTGGGGGAGACCACGAACCCGCCGCCGACACCGCCGAGGAACAGCACCGGGGCGGCGACCCAGGGAGCGATGCCGAGGTCCACGTAACGCAGCAGCAGCGCGGTGCCGCCCAGGCCGAGGATCACGCCCGCGAGACCGCACACGGTGAGCAGACGGCCCAGCCGCTCCACCAGCCGCCCCGCGATGACGGCCGCGACCGACGAGCCCACCGCGAACGGGGTCACGGCGAGCCCGGACCGCAGCGGGGAGAAGCCCAGACCATGCTGGTAGAAGAGCGCGAAGACCAGCCACACCCCGCTGAAGCCGATGAAGTACAGCGTGCCGACGCCCGCGCCGACCGCGTAGCCGCGCACGGTGCTGAACAGGCGCGGATCGAGCAGCGGCTGGTCGCCCCTGGCCACCAGACGCCGCTGCCACTGGGCGAAGGCGACGAGCATCAGCGCGCCCGCCGGGAACAGCCACCACAGCCGGTCGATCCCGCCGGATTCCGCCTGCACCAGCGGATACATCAGCGCGAGCACCCCGAGCCCGAGGAGCAGGACACCGGTCGCGTCCACATGGCTGCGCCCCGACCCCTCGACGCGGGGCAGCAGCCGGCGGCCGAGCAGCACGGCGAGGACGCCGATGGGCACATTGACGTAGAAGATCCACCGCCATCCGTCGGCGCCCGAGGCCAGCGCCAGGATCGCGCCGCCGGTGATCGGCCCGACGGCCGACGAGATGCCGACGGTCGCGCCGAAGAACCCGAAGGCCCGCCCGCGTTCCGCGCCCCGGAACAGCTGCTGGATGAGCGCGGAGTTCTGGGGTGCCATGAATCCGGCCGCGAGACCCTGGGCGAGCCGGGCCACCACCAGCAGCGTGATGTTCGGCGCCGCCCCGCAGGCCGCGCTGACCAGCACGAAGGCGCTGAGCGAGAGCAGGAATATCCGGCGCCGGTCCAGGGCGTCGCCGAGCCGCCCGGCGGTGACCAGGGCGAGGGCGAAGGTGAGCGCGTATCCGGACACCACCCACTGCACCTGTGCGGGGGAGGCACCCAGAGCGTGCTGGATGGTGGGCAGGGCGACCGCCACGATCGTCACGTCCAGCAGGCTCATGAAGCCGGCCACGAGCGTGACCCACAGGGCTCGCCACCGCCGCGGATCCGGCTGGTAACCGGCCTCCTGAGCCCCCCGGCCGCGACCGTCCGCCGCTGGCGTCGACGTTGTCACCTGGGCTCCTCTCCGCTCGGACCCGCCCGGAGGAATCACGTTCCCCCGCCGGGTCACGGACACACACCTCTAGCTGCAACCGCAAAGGCCGGGAAGAAAATCCGCCCGGACGCGATTCGGTGACCCCATCGGCCAAGATCCCGTTGTCAGTGGTGGCTGCGAGGCTTGGACCATGAACGGCGACGACGAGCAGCTGCTGCGCGGCCGGGTCTACGGCCATGACCACGAGGACCCGGGCCCGCGCCCGGACCGCAGGTACGCCGAACTGGTCGGCGGCCCCCTGGACGGCCTGCTCCTGGACATCACCGACCGGGCCGACGACGCCTCCGCCGCGGGCGTTCCGCTTCCGACCGAGCTGGGCCGGTTCGGCACCGGCGGCCGGGCGATATACACCCCGCGCCCCGGTGATCCCACCCGCCTCGACTGGACCGGCGACATCCCCTGACGCACACCGACCGGGATCGTCATGCACTCATCGTAGCGGCGCGAGTACGGTACGAAGCGGCGAGTTTGAGCGCGCGAGATCTGCACAGGCGTTGGCGTGTGCAATGCGATCGGCGAAAGGAGCCCTGTGATGACGGCGACTGACCAGGACGATCCGGTGGATCCCGCCGCGGTCAGACGCCACCGCATGCTCTTCCGCGCGATCGAGAAGCGACGCCACCCCAAGCTGCGCCGCAGCGACATCACCGTGACCGACGAACCGGCGGTCAAACGCGCCACGAAGGCCGCGGCGCTCGGCAACGCGATGGAGTGGTACGACTTCGGCATCTACAGCTATCTGGCCGCGATCCTGGGAAAGGTCTTCTTCCCCTCGGGCAACCACACCGCCCAGCTGCTCAGCACCTTCGCGACCTTCGCGGTGGCCTTCCTGGTGCGGCCCGTCGGCGGCATGGTCCTCGGGCCGCTCGGCGACAGGACCGGCCGCAAGACCGTCCTCGCCCTCACCATGATCATGATGGCGATCGGTACCTTCGCCATCGGCGTGATCCCCTCGCACGACGCGATCGGCATGTGGGCCCCCGCCCTGCTGATCTTCTTCCGTCTGGTGCAGGGCTTCTCGACCGGCGGCGAGTACGGCGGCGCCTCCACCTTCATCGCGGAATACGCGCCCGACAAGCGGCGCGGCTACTTCGGCAGCTTCCTGGAGTTCGGCACGCTCGCCGGTTACGTCGGGGCGTCCGGGCTGGTCGTCGCGCTGACCGGTCTCCTCAGCGACGAGCAGATGCTGCACTGGGGCTGGCGCGTCCCCTTCCTGGTCGCGGCCCCGCTCGGCTTCATCGGCCTGTATCTGCGGCTCAGGCTGGACGAGACGCCGGCCTTCCAGAAGCTGGAGGGCGGTCAGGCGCGGGCCACCGAGGCCGCCGACGCCGTGGAGACCTCGGCCGCCGCCGATCTCGGCAAGATCTTCACCCGCTACTGGCGGCCGCTGCTGCTGTGCGTCGCGCTGGTGGCGGCGTACAACATCACCGACTACATGCTGCTGTCGTACATGCCGACCTATCTTTCCGACGCACTCGGCTACGACACCGACCACGGGCTGCTGATCCTGCTGATCGTGATGGTCCTGCAAATGTGCGTCATCAACCAGGTCGGCCGCCTCTCGGACCGTTTCGGCCGTAAACCGCTGCTGATGACGGGGATGCTCGGCTTCCTGGTCCTGTCCGTGCCGTCCTTCCTGCTCATCCGGCAGGGCGGCGTCGCGCTGATCGCGCTGGGTCTGCTGCTGATGGGCCTGTCCCTGGTGGCCATGCTCGGCACGATGTCGGCGGCTCTCCCGGCCATCTTCCCGACGCACGTCCGCTACGGCTCCCTGTCGGTCGCCTACAACTTCTCCGCCTCGCTCTTCGGCGGCACCACCCCGCTGGTGATCACCGCGCTGATCGGCGTCTTCCACACCAGTCTGATGCCGGCGTTCTACGCCGTGGGCGCCGCGGCCGTCGGCGTCATCGCCGTCCTGTGCATGCGGGAGACGGCGAACAAGCCACTGGACGGCTCCCCGCCGTCCGTTGAATCGGAGGCGGAGGCCGTGGAACTGGTCAGGTCCCAGTCACCCGACCCGAAGTTCTGAGACACGGCCGTCCCGCCGGACCACCGGTTTCTTCCGGATCACCGAGCTCGCCGAGCCCGGTGATCCGGCATGCGCGGGGCGAGCGGCCCGGCGAGGCCGAAGGGCGGGCCCCTCCTGCCCACCCCCTCCGGAACCGTGCGTTCACGTCGTTCACCCCGGGCTGTGGCCTGATCAAAGCGGCATTTATCTGGGAGCGCTCCCGTGGGAGCGCTCCCAGATTGGCATAATGAAGGTCCACCGTTCCCGCGGGTGTGTCAAGGGAACGGACACTCCGAGCTGGTGCGACTGACGGGTTGTCATCCATGGTGACGGGCAAGGGCACGACGGCTGCGGCCGAGGGGCGGGGCGGCCGGCCGACGCTGGAGATGGTCGCCGCGCGAGCCGGTGTCGGGCGGGGCACGGTCTCGCGGGTCGTCAACGGCTCCCCGCATGTCAGCGCCCAGGCGCGTGCGGCGGTGGAGGCGGCGATCGCGGAACTGGGCTATGTGCCCAACCGCGCCGCCCGCGCCTTGGCCGCCGACCGCACGGACGCGGTCGCCCTGGTCATCCCGGAACCGGAGACCCGGCTCGGCGCGGAGCCGTACTTCCTGGACATCGTGCGCGGCGTGAGCACCGAACTCGCCGACACGGACATGCAGTTGCTGCTCACCCTCATCCGGACCCCGCGCGAACGCCGACGCCTGGCCCAGCATCTGGAGGCCCGCCGCGTCGACGGGGTGCTGCTGGTGTCGGTGCACGAGAACGACCCGCTGCCCAGCCTGCTGGAGCGGCTGCGGGTGCCGACCGTGCTGAACGGCCGGCGCTCGGAGCGGGAATGGATGTCCTACGTCGACGCCGACAACGTCGGCGGCGCGCGGTCGGCCGCCGAGCACCTGCTCGGCATGGGCCGGCGGACCGTCGCCACCATCACCGGCCCCCTGGACATGTACGTCGCCCGCTGCCGGCTCGACGGCTACACCCAGGCGATGGACTCCGCGAGGCTCGGCGGTGACACCTCGCTGGTCGCCCACGGCGACTTCACCGAGGAGGGCGGCCGCGCCGCCATGCGGGCACTGCTGGAACGGCACCCCGGCATCGACGCCGTCTTCGCCGCCTCCGACGTCATGGCCAGCGGCGCTCTGCACGTCCTGCGCCAGTCGGGCCGACGCGTCCCCGAGGACGTGGCACTGGTCGGCTTCGACGACTCCGCGGTGGCCCGGCACGCCGACCCGCCGCTGACCAGCGTGGGGCAGCCGACCGAGGAGATGGGCCGCACCATGGCGCGGGTGCTGCTGGAGGAGATCGAGTCCCGCACCGGCGTCCGGCGCCATGTGGTGCTGTCCACGGAGCTGGTGCTCCGCGAGTCCGCCTGAGGCCGGTAGCGGGGATCGCCCCGGCGGCCGCATCCCGAGGCGAGGGCTTGCCTGGGCGTCCGCAGGCCGCGGAGGCGTGTGACCTGCCTGGTACCGGCAATCCATCCGGCCACGGGGGCCTGTTCCGGCTGCCGCACGCCGTCGAGCCGTGGGGGCCTGCCCGGCATCCGGATACCGCCGGCCCATGAGGGCTGCCCCGGTGCTCACTGCGTCAAACCGGGGGCGCGCGTGCGCGGCGCGCGGGCGTCGTCCGTGCAATTGCCGAATGGCTGTTTCTCCGCCTTGCCTTTGCCCCCGCTCGGTATCCGATCCCCGACGGCCCGCGGCGGATACCCGGCGGTAGGTCCGTGCCCCGTCGTGCATCGCCGCCGGATGGGGCGAGTTCACCGCGTTTTCGGGCGGTGACGACCCGCCGCCGTCGAGCGCTCCGGCCTCCTCGCCGAGAGGGCGCGTGAACACGCCATTGCGCCCAGGTTTCGCCGAGGCCCCTTCACAGCGCTGTTTCGAGTTGTTACTTTCCTCAGCGCTGGGAGCGCTCCCACGCTCAACGCTCTTAAACCAAGCCGAAGTCGGTCAACGCGGTACCGAGTGGCGGAAGCCTCCGGTCCGCCGGCACCGGGGCGGCGCTCCCCGGCGCAGTACCACCGCGTGCGAACCGCATGCCGAACCGCACCGCGGCGCAACGGCGCGCCACGCTGCGGCAGCGCTGTCAGCCAGCACGGGGGCACGCCATACAAGAGGAGTTGGCTGCTATGAGACCTGCGGACTTGGGCCCACCTCGGCGGTATACGGTCATCGGGGCCGTGGCCGTGATCCTGCTCGCCCTGCTGGCCGCCGTGACCGGTACGGCGCCCGCGCGGGCGGCGGGCACCGCGGGATCGGGCTACTGGCACACCAGCGGCCGCCAGATCGTGGACGCGAACGGCACCCCGGTACGCATCGCCGGGATCAACTGGTTCGGCTTCGAGACCGACAACCACGTGGTCCACGGCCTGTGGTCACGGGATTACAAGAGCATGCTCGACCAGATCGCCGCGACCGGATACAACACGCTGCGCATCCCGTATTCCGACGACATCTTCAAGGCCGGCACGGCACCGTCCAGTATCGACTTCTCCAGCGGCAAGAACGCGGACCTCCAAGGGCTCGACTCCCTTCAGGTCCTGGACAAGATCGTGGACTACTCGGGGCAGATCGGCCTGAAGATCATCCTCGACCGGCATCGGCCGGACTCCAGCGGTCAGAGCGCCCTCTGGTACACCAACAGCGTCCCGGAGTCGACCTGGATCGCCGACCTGAAGTCGCTGGCGAGCCGTTACGCGAACAATTCCACGGTCATCGGCATCGACCTGCACAACGAGCCGCACGACCCGGCCTGCTGGGGCTGCGGCGACACGAGCATCGACTGGCGGCTCGCGGCCGAGCGCGGCGGCAACGCGGTGCTGTCGGCCAACCCCGACATGCTGATCTTCGTGGAGGGCGTCCAGACGTACAACGGCGACTCCATCTGGTGGGGTGGCAACCTGGAGGGCGCCGGCACCTACCCGGTCCAGCTCGACGTGGCCAACCGCGTGGTCTACTCGGCCCACGACTACGCCACCAGCGTCGCCAACCAGCCCTGGTTCAGCGACCCGTCCTTCCCGAGCAACATGCCCGGCATCTGGGACAAGTACTGGGGCTACCTCTTCAAGAACAACATCGCCCCCGTCTGGGTCGGCGAGTTCGGCACGACGCTCCAGTCGGCCACCGACCAGACCTGGCTGAAGGCCCTGGTCGACTACCTCCGCCCGACCTCGCAGTACGGCGCCGACAGCTTCCAGTGGACCTTCTGGTGCTGGAACCCCGACTCCGGTGACACCGGCGGCATCCTCAAGGACGACTGGCAGACGGTCGACACCGCCAAGGACGGCTATCTGACGTCCGTCAAGGCGCCAGGGTTCGGCTCCGGTGGCGGTGGCGGCGGCACCGACACGACGGCTCCGTCGGCGCCGACGAACCTCGCGGTGTCGGGGACGACGGCTTCGAGCGTGTCGCTGAAGTGGTCCGCCTCGACGGACAAC
>NZ_JBSFLI010000033.1:0-75528 GCF_053598955.1 Streptomyces sp. NPDC001056
CCGTACAGCGCGCGCTCCCGCTCCACCAGCAGCGGCATCGGGTCGGAGGCGGTGACCAACTCCCGCAGCGGGTAACGCTCCAGGACCTCCCGCACGGGGGGCCGTAGCGCCTCCGCGAGCCGCCAGGCGGCCGGGCGTTCCCCGTCCCGGAGGGCGGCCACCGCGTCCAGGATCTCGCGCCGGTGCGCCTCGGGGGCCCCGGCGGCGGCGCGTTCGTACAGCCGGGCGCCCTCCTCCAGGACCAGTTCCGTGTCGAGGCCGGCCGGGATCTTGATCCGGGCGTGGTGTCGCCAGGTGGTGAGCGGGTCGGCCCAGGCCTCGACCGTATACGTCCAGCGGCCGGGTTCACCCGCGGTGACGGTGGCGCCCCAGCGGTCGGTTCCCGGGGCCAGTTCGCGCATCGGCGTCCAGGGGCCGGGCCGGCCCCGGGGATCGCGCAGCACCACGTTGGCCGCCACGGCGTCGTGCCCCTCGCGGAACACGGTGGCCGAGACCTCGAACGCCTCCCCGGTCACGGCCTTGGCCGGCCTGCGCCCGCACTGCACCACGGGGCGTACGTCGAGGACCGGGATGCGGCCGAGGGCGGTGGCCTGCTTCGGTGGTGTCCCGGCGGCGGACCCGGCGCGTTTTCGGGCCGCTGTCTTCTTCGCCGCGGCCCTGGGGGCGCCGGCCGGCGGGGGCGGGGACGAGGCGTGCGTGGCGGCTGACGAGTGGTGCGTGGCGGGCATGACCGCTCCTGTCCGCGTCAACTGTGGGATGACCAGGGGAGGTGGGTCCTGCGGGGTGAACCGAGTGGTACCCGTGGGGTGGGTACCGGTGGAGCCTTCCCATCCTTTTCGGGTGGGCAATCCGGAACTTTGTTAACTACTCGCGCGTATGTCCACCCACCGGACCGGCCCACCTGTACGAGTGCCCCCGACCGGCCTCCCCACGCTCCGACACCCCCGCCGGCGCGTCCCCACCGACGCCCCGGTAACCACTACCGTCGAGAGGGACGACGAGACGTACGCCGCCGTGCGTCTCACCCCGTAACGCGCCCGCCGAGGTGGCATGTGAAGGCGATCCGTCGGTTCACCGTCCGTCCCGTTCTCCCCGAACCCCTCCGGCCGTTGGGCGAGCTGGCGCACAATCTGCGCTGGTCATGGCATGCGGAGACGCGTGATCTGTTCCAGTCCGTCGACCCGCAGGCGTGGGGTGCGGCCGGGTGCGACCCGGTGCGGCTGCTCGGCCGGGTGCGGCCCGCGCGGCTGGCCGAGCTGGCCGGGGACCGGCGGTTCCGGCGCCGGCTGAACGCGGCCGTCGACGACCTGGACGACTATCTGACCGGTGACCGGTGGTACCAGACGCAGTCCGAGGGGCTGCCCGCCGCCGTCGCCTATTTCTCCCCCGAGTTCGGCATCACGGCCGCGCTGCCGCAGTACTCCGGGGGGCTGGGCATCCTCGCCGGCGACCATCTGAAGGCGGCCAGCGATCTCGGCGTACCGCTGATCGGGGTCGGTCTGCTGTACCGGCACGGGTACTTCCGGCAGACCCTGTCCCGGGACGGCTGGCAGCAGGAGCACTACCCGGTGCTCGACCCCAACGAGCTGCCGCTCACCCAGCTGGCGGAGGCCGGCGGGACGCCCGCGCGGATCTCCCTCGCGCTGCCCGGCGGCCGGGCCCTGAACGCGCGGATCTGGCTGGCGCAGGTCGGCCGGGTGCCGTTGCTGCTGCTCGACTCGGACGTGGAGGAGAACGACCTCGGCGCTCGCTCCGTCACCGACCGGCTCTACGGCGGCGGCGGCGAGCACCGGCTCCTTCAGGAGATGCTGCTCGGCATAGGAGGTGTCCGGGCGGTGCGCACGTACTGCCGGCTCACCGGGCACCCGGAGCCGGAGGTGTTCCACACCAACGAGGGCCACGCGGGCTTCCTCGGCCTGGAACGGATCGCCGAACTGTGCGCGCGGGGGCTGGACTTCGGCGCCGCGCTCGAATCGGTGCGCGGTGGCACGGTGTTCACCACCCACACCCCGGTCCCGGCGGGCATCGACCGTTTCGAACGGGACCTGGTCGCCCGGCACTTCGGCCCCGACGCCGAACTGCCCGGCATCGAGACCCAGCGCGTCCTCGCGCTCGGCATGGAGACGTACCCGGGCGGCGAGCCGAACCTGTTCAACATGGCCGTGATGGGGCTCAGGCTCGCCCAGCGGGCCAACGGGGTCTCGCTGCTGCACGGCCGGGTCAGCCGGGAGATGTTCGCGGGGCTGTGGCCGGGATTCGACGCCGAGGAGGTGCCGATCACCTCCGTGACCAACGGGGTGCACGCGCCCACCTGGGTGGCACCGGAGGTGCTGCGGCTCGGCGCCCGGCGGATCGGCGCCCAGCGGGCCGAGGACGCGCTCGCCGTCGGCGGCTCCGAACGCTGGGACTCGATGGCGGACATCCCGGACCAGGAGATCTGGGAGCTGCGCCGCACCCTGCGCGAGCAGCTGGTGCTGGAGGTACGGGAGCGGCTCGGCGCGTCCTGGCGGCAACGAGGTGCCGAAAGCGCCGAGTTGGGCTGGATCGACGGGGTGCTCGATCCGGACGTCCTGACCATCGGGTTCGCGCGGCGCGTGCCGTCGTACAAACGGCTGACGCTGATGCTGCGCGACCGTGACCGGCTCCGGGAGCTGCTGCTGCACCCCGAGCGGCCGGTGCAGATCGTGGTGGCGGGCAAGGCGCATCCGGCCGACGACAGCGGCAAGCGGCTGGTGCAGGAACTGGTGCGGTTCGCGGACGACGCCCGGGTGCGGCACCGGATCGTCTTCCTGCCGGACTACGGCATGGCGATGGCGCAGAAGCTCTACCCCGGCTGCGACGTCTGGCTGAACAACCCGCTGCGCCCGCTGGAGGCCTGCGGCACCTCCGGGATGAAGGCGGCGCTCAACGGCTGCCTCAACCTCTCGGTGCGCGACGGCTGGTGGGACGAGTGGTTCCGGCCGGACTTCGGCTGGGCCATCCCGACGGCGGACGGCAGCGGCACGGACGCCGAGCGGCGCGACGACATCGAGGCGGCGGCCCTGTACGACCTGCTGGAGCAGCGGATCACCCCGCGCTTCTACGAGCGCGGCCGGGGCGGGCTGCCCGACCGCTGGATCGAGATGGTCCGCCAGACCCTCGCCCTGCTCGGCCCCAGGGTGCTGGCGGGCCGCATGGTGCGCGAGTACGTCGAACGGCTCTACACGCCGGCCGCCCGCTCCCACCGCGCGCTGGTCCCGGACGTCGCACGGGAGTTGGCCGACTGGAAGGCCCGGGTGCGGAGTGCCTGGGGCGCCGTGAGCGTCGACCACGTGGAGACGACCGAGACGACGGCCACCGCGGAACTGGGCACGACGGTCGGCCTGCGGGTGCGGGTCGGCCTCGGCGCGCTGACCCCGGACGACGTCGAGGTCCAGGCGGTGTCCGGCCGCGTGGACGCGCAGGACCGCATCACCGACGCCGCCGTCGTCCCCCTGAAACCGGCCGGCACCCCCGACCTGGACGGCCACCGTCTCTACGAAGGCCACCTCTCCCTCGACCGCACCGGCCCCTACGGCTACACGATCCGCATCCTGCCGGCCCACCGGCTGCTCGCCTCGGCGGCGGAACCGGGTCTGGTGGCGCTGCCGGCCCTGGAGCAGGGGGCGGGGGCGGGGGTGCTGCTGCGGTGAGGCCCACCCGGTGCCGACCGCTCCGTGCGCGGCGCCCGGCGGCGGCGGTCAGCCGGTCTCCGCTTCGGCGCATATCCTCCGGAGAACCGCCCCGCACCGCCGCGCGTACGCGTGCTGAAGGCCCCTCGTCGCCGGGCCGCCCGCCTTGGCGTACCACTTGGCCGGCCTGCTGAAGGCGGCGACGGTCAGCCAGACCGTGCCGTCGCCGGTGCGGTCGACGAGGAAGGCCTCCTCACCGCACTCGGGGTGGTCCTCAAGGGTGCCGTAGGCCCAGCCGGCGCGGCGGGGTTCCTCGGCGGACCAGATGATCCGGCAGGGGGCCCTGACCAGGCCGGCCAGGGTGACCGTGACGTCCACGCCGGGGGCGGCGCGGTCGGCGGTGGCGTCGATGCCCACGCCGAGCGCGCGGTGCATCTCCCAGGTGAGGACCGCCTCGGCGGCCCGGCTGAAGACCTCCCGGCCCTCGCCGAGGCGGGTGCGCACCAGCAGCGGGCGGAACCCGGGCGGGCAGAAGGTCAGGTCGTCGCGGGTCGCTCCGACCGGTTCGTAGGTGAAGGGTGCCGAGGACATGGGGCACAAGAGTAGGGCGGCACCCGGAGGAGATCCGCTCCGGGTGCCGCCCTCTTCACATCCTTGCCGGCGTCAGCTGACGTTGACCGCCGACCAGGCCGCCGCCACCGCGTTGTACTCGGCGCTGCCGGAGCCGTACAGGGCGGCCGCCGCGGACAGCGTGCCCGTGCGGGCCGACTTGTAGTTGGTGGTCGACGTGAAGTACGTCGTCAGCGCCTTGTACCAGATCTGCAGGGCCTTGGCCCGGCCGATGCCGGTGACCGTGGAGCCGTTGTACGTCGGGGAGTTGTAGGACACCCCGTTGATCGTCTTCGAGCCGCTGCCCTCGGACAGCAGGTAGAAGAAGTGGTTGGCGACGCCGGACGAGTAGTGGACGTCCAGGTTGCCGACGGAGGAGGACCAGTAGTCCGCCGAGCCGCCGTCCTTGCTGGGCTTGTCCATGTAGCGCAGCGGGGTGCCGTCGCCGTTGATGTTGATCTTCTCGCCGATGAGGTAGTCACCGGTGTCCGAGCTGTTGTTCGCGTAGAACTCCACGCCCGTGCCGAAGATGTCGGAGGTCGCCTCGTTCAGACCGCCGGACTCACCGCTGTAGTTCAGGCCCGCGGTGTTCGAGGTGACGCCGTGGCTCATCTCGTGGCCGGCCACGTCCAGCGAGGTCAGCGGGTGGGTGTTGCTGGAGCCGTCGCCGTAGGTCATGCAGAAGCAGCTGTCGTCCCAGAACGCGTTCACGTACGAGCTGCCGTAGTGGACGCGGGAGTAGGCGCCGACGCCGTTGTTCTTGATGCCGCTGCGGCCGAAGGTGTTCTTGTAGAAGTCCCACGTCTCCTGGGCGCCGTAGGCGGCGTCCGCGGCGGCGGTCTGGTCCGTCGAGGAGCTGGAGGCGGTGCCGGTGCCCCAGATGTTGTCGGCGTCGGTGAACAGCGTGCCGGTGCCGCTCGTCTTGTGGGCCAGGTTGTAGGTCTTGTGGCCGCCGCGGGTGGCGTCGGTGAGCTGGTACGTCGACCCCGACAGGGTGGTGTCCAGGCTGACGGTGCCCGAGTACAGGGTCTTGCCGGTGCCGGTGGCGTTCTCGATGCCCTGGTACTCGAAGAGCTTCTTGCCGGTGGCCGCGTCGGTGATGACGTGCAGCTGGTTCGGGGTGCCGTCGTCCTGGAGGCCGCCGACGACCGTCTCGTAGGCGAGGACGGGCTTGCCGGAGCCGGCCCAGATCACCTTGCGGGCGCCGTCCGCGGTGGACTTGGCCGAGCCGAGGGTCTTGGCGGCGGACACGGCCTGCTTCTCGGCCGCGGCCGGGGTGAGCTTGGGCGTGAGCGAGGCCACCTTGATGGTCGCCTTGTTGGCCTTGGTGACGCCCTCGGTCCTGCCGGACTTGGCGGTGTGCACGACCAGGTCGCCACCGAGGACCGGCAGGCCCGCGTAGGTGCGCTCGTAGCGGGTGTGCAGCGTGCCGTCGACGTCCTTGACGACGTCCTTGACGACCAGCTTCTCCTTGGCGCCGAGGCCTATCCGCTGCGCGGTTTCCGGGGCGTCGGCCTGCGCCTGCTTGATCAGCGAGGTGTGGGCGGCGGCGGACAGCGCGGTCGGCGCGGCGGCCAGCGGCTTGGCGGCGGCCTGGGTCGGGGCCGCCGAGGCGCTGGTGGCCAGACCGGCGGAGACGAGGGCTCCGGCGGCGACGGCGGTGGCGATGACCAGGCTGGTGCGCTTGTGACGCGCGTAGAGGGGGCTCACGCAAGCTCCTTCGTGGGGGAGGCCGACCAGCGTGGGGTTACTGGCCGGGAGGTGTTTCGCTATGAAGCTGCTGTGCTGCTTGCGGCGTGGTGAGAGAGTGACATCCAGGGCGCGTACATGTCAGGACCCTGAAGTGATGTTGGCTGAAAAGCGATGTCCAGGGAAACATTGCAGTGGTGTAAACAAGTGGCGCGGGATCGGTTTGCGACTCTCAACTTCCTTGTGTTGTCGGCGCCTTGACGTGTGGTTTGCAAGAACGTCAGATTCCGGCCGCCCGTCGAGGTCGCGGCGGACGTGGCCGGATCCAAGCCCCGCAAACTTTCCCGCATTGGCCGATTCGCCCGTCCGGTCAAGGTCGCGCGGCGTCCCCGTGCCAGGTCCGCCACAGCGCCGCGTAGGTGCCGCCCGCCGCCACCAGCTCGTCGTGGGCGCCCAGTTCGGTCAGCCGGCCGTGCTCCATCACGGCCACGCGGTCCGCGTCATGGGCCGTGTGCAGCCGGTGGGCCACGGCGATGACGGTGCGGCCGCGCAGGACGGCGGCGAGGGCGCGTTCGGTGTGGCGTGCGGTCGCCGGGTCGAGGAGAGCGGTCGCCTCGTCCAGGATCAGGGTGTGCGGGTCCGCCAGCACCACGCGCGCGAGGGCGAGTTGCTGGGCCTGGGAGCCGTCGGTCGGGTGGCCGCCGGTGCCGAGGCGGGTGTCGAGGCCGGCGGGCAGCTCGCGGACCCAGGCGTCGGCGCCGACCGCCGTGAGCGCGGCCCACAGGCCGGCGTCGGTGGCGGCGGGTTCGGCGATGCGGAGGTTCTCGCGGACCGTGCCGAGGAAGACGTGGTGCTCCTGGGTGACGAGGACGACCCGGCGGCGCAGTACCTCTGGCGCGAGGTCGGCGACCGGTACGCCGCCGACGGTCACCGTGCCGGTGCCGGGGCGGTCGACGCCCGCGAGGAGCCGGCTCAGGGTGGTCTTGCCGGCGCCGGACGGTCCCACCAGGGCGAGGCGTTCGCCGGGACGGATGGCGAGGTCGACGCCGTGCAGGACCTCGGCGCCGTGGTCGTAGGCGTAGTGGACGCCGCGGACTTCGATACGGGCGTCGGACTCCGGCGCGGGGGCGGGGACCGTACGGCCGGCTGCCGAATCGGTCCGCGTCGTACGGCCCTCCGCCGGGCCGCAGGCCCCCGCCAGCCCCTCCACCCGCGCGAACGACGCGCCGCTGCTCTGGAGTTGCTCCACCCGCATCAGGATCTGGTCCAGCGGGTCCACGAACTGCCGCAGATACAGAGCCGCCGCCACCACCGCGCCCACGCCGACCTCGCCCCGCGCGTGCAGCCAGCCGCCGAGCAGCAGCGCGGCGGCGGCCGGCAGGGCGTACGTCGTCTCGATGACCGGGAAGAACACCGAGCGCAGGAACAGGGTGCGGAAACGGGCCCGGCGGGAGCGTTCCACGGCGTCGCGGCTCGCGGTGATCCGCCGCTCGGCGAGCCCGAACGCCTCGACGGTGCGGGCGCCCTCGGCCGTCGCCGCGATGATCTCCGCCACGGCCGAGCCCGCCGCGCCCTCGGCGAGATACGCGTCCCGGGCGCGCCGCAGGTACCACCGCAGCACCAGCCAGATCGGGGTCAGCGCGAGCAGTCCGATCCCGCCGAGCAGCGGGTCGAGCACGAACACCGCGCCGAGGACGAACAGGCCCTGCACGGTGTTGATCAGCAGCTCGGGACCGGCGTCCCGCAGGGTCGTGCCGACGGTGGCGACGTCCGCCGTTCCCCGCGCGGTCAGGTCGCCGGCGCCGGCCCGCTCCACGACGGAGGAGGGCAGCGCGAGCACGTTCTCGACGTAGTCCTCGCGCACCCGGGCCAGCGTCCGCTCGCCGAACCGGTTGCCCGCCCAGCGCGCCCGACGGGCCAGCAGCAGCTGGGCCAGTGAGCACAGCAGGATCCACAGGGCCAGCCGGTCCACCGCGCCGGCCCCGCGCCCGGCCCGCACCTCGTCGATGATCCGGCCGACCAGCCAGGGCCCGGCGAGCCCGGCCGCCGCGGCGAGCACGTTCAGCAGCAGTGTCCCGGCGAAGGCCCGCAGGTCGGCGCGCACCAGCCGCAGCACGGCCCGCCGCACGCCCGCGCGATCGGCGACGGGCAGCAAGGTCTCACCGGTGCTCACGAGGCGGCTCCCCGCCCGTCGGCGTCTCCCGCGTCCCGGGCCACCAGCGCCCGGTACGCGGGCTCCTCGGCCAGCAGCCGCCGGTGCGAACCGGTCGCCGCCACCTTCCCCTCGGCCAGGAACACCACCGTGTCCGCCTGGTCCAGCACGAGCGGGGAGGTGCTGGTGACCAGGGTCGTACGGCCGTTCCGGGCCGCCCGCAACCGCTCGGCCACCGTCGCCTCCGTGTGCGCGTCCAGCGCGGAGGTCGGTTCGACGGCGAGCAGCACCTCGGGGTCCGCCAGCAGGGCGCGCACCAGCCGCAGCCGCTGCCGCTGGCCGCCGGAGAGGCTGCGGCCCTGCCCCGAGACCGCGGTGTCCAGCCCGTCCGGCAGTCCGCGGACGACGTCCTCGGCGGCGGCCGCGAACACCGCCCGGCGCAGGGCGGCTTCACCGGTCGGCCGCCCCGCGGCCACGACCTCCCGCAGCGGCCCGGCGAACAGGTCCGCCTCGTTGTCCGCGACGAGGACGCGGCGGCGCACATCCGCCAGCGGTACGGCGTCCAGCCGTACGTCGCCCCAGGTGGCGTCGGTCGGCCCGTACCGGCCGAGGCGGTCGATCACGGCGGCGGCGTCGGCGGGCCGGGCGGCGGCCAGCGCGGTCAGCCGGCCCGGCGCGACCCGGGTCCCGGAGGCGGGGTCGTACAGCTCGGCGGGCCGGTCGGGCGCGGGGAGCGTGCCCTCGTCCGGCTCGGGTTCCAGGCGGAGCAGTGCCACGACACGACGCGCGGCGACGACGCCCCGGTTGAGGTCGTAGGCCATCTCCACGAAGAAGGAGACGGGGCCGACGAGTACGGCGACGTAGCCGTAGACCGCGACCAACTGGCCGATGCTCAGGGTGCCCTGGGCGGTCATCCGGGCCGCGAGCCAGGTGACGACGGCGAGGAAGAGGGTGGGCAGGCCGACGGCGAGGGCCTGCACCCAGCTGGCCACCGCGCCGACCCGGTACCCCTGTTCGCGCAGTCGCCGTGAGTCCGTGCGGAAGGCGTCCGCGATCAGTTCCCTGCCGCCGAGCCCGCCCAGCACCCGCAGCCCGCCCGCGAGATCGCCGATGCGGGCGGTGAGCACTGCCTGCCGTTCCCGGTACTCGCTCTCGGCACCCTGGAGCCTGCGGGTGAGCGGGCCGGTGACCACCGCGACGACCGGCAGTCCGAGCAGCACGACGAGGGCGAGCGGCGCCGAGACGGTGACGAGCAGGCCGGCCACCACCCCGTAGAACACGAACGCGGCGACGCCCGGTCCGACCATGGTCAGCGAGTCGGAGACGGCCTTCACGTCCCCGACCCCGACCGTCACCACCTCACCGGCCCCGGTCCGCCGCGACAACGCGGCCCCCAGCCGCACCGCGTGCTCCACGGCCACCTTGACGGTACGGAAGCCGGCGTCCATGCGCAGCCGGGTCATCGTCCGGTGCCGCAGAATGCTCAGCCAGGCGGTCAGGCCGCCCACCAGGAACATCGCCGCGCTCCACGCGGCCAGCACGCCGAGCCGCCCCGGCACGAGTCCCTCGTCCACGGCGCGCTGCATCATGTACGGCTGCGCCGCGAGCAACGCCATCCACACGGTGCCGAGTCCGGCCGCGGCCCACGGCCTCCTCCGCTGCCGCGCCACGACCCACCACAGGTACCACCACCCGCCGCGTCTGTCCGCCGCTCCCGGCTCCTCGTACGCGTCGACCATCAAGGCCCCCACTTACCGTGCCCCCGCCGGAAACCTCGACGGTAGCGGTCCCCTCTTCCGGGGCTCCATCGAATAACAGCGGGGAGCGGCGGGACCCGGGGCGTAGGACCAGCGGCGGAGGCGGGTCGGGCCGAAACTCGGTGGGCGATGTCCGCGCCGGTCCGTACGCTCGCCCTGATGTCCACGACACCCACCACTCCCCAGGACCGATCCGCCGTGCGCAGCCTGATGCGGCTGTGGCCGTACGTGCGGCCCGTGCGCGCCCGACTGCTCACCGCGGCCCTCGTCGCGGTCGTCGCCTCCTGTACGGGGCTGGTGATCCCGCTCGTCCTGAAGTGGATCGTGGACGGGCCGGTCGCCGACCGGGACCCGGCCGGCGTGTGGCTCGGGGCGCTGTATCTGCTGCTGCTCGGGATCGCCGAGGCGGTGCTGTTCGGTGTACGACGCTGGCTCGTGGCCCGGCCGCTGTCGCGGGTCGAGGCGGAGATGCGGGCCGATCTGTACCGGCATCTGCAACGGCTGCCCGTCGCCTTCCACGACCGTTGGGCGTCCGGGCAGTTGCTGTCGCGCGGCACCACGGATCTGATGCTGCTGCGCATGTTCCTCGCCTTTCCGCTGACCTTCCTCCTGGTCAACGGCGTCACGATTCTCGTCGGCGTGGGTCTCATGCTGGCCCAGGACTGGGTGCTCGGGCTCGTCGTGCTCGTGCCCGCCGTGCCCGTGCTGTGGACGTGCGTCGTCTTCGAGGGGCGCTACGCGCGGGTGGCGCGGCGGGCCCAGGACCAGGTGGGGGATCTGACGACGCTGGTCGAGGAGAGCGTGCTCGGCATCCGCATCATCAAGGGGTTCGGGCGGCATCGGAGCCAGGCGCGGGCGTTCGACGCCCTGTCCGCGCGGCTGCGCGGGACCGAGCTGCACAAGGCGCGGCTGCTGGCCACGATCTGGGGGGTCATCGTCACGCTGCCGGAGGTGGCGATCGGCGCGGCGCTGGTGCTCGGGGTGGTGCAGGTCGCCGACCGGGATCTCTCGGCGGGGACGCTGGTGGCCTTTCTCAGCACGGCGCTGGCCTTGCGGTGGCCGGTCGAGTCCATCGGGTTCCTCCTGGCCATGAGCCAGGAGGCGGCCACGGCCACGGACCGGTACTTCGAGGCGATGGACGAGGCGCCGGAGGACGCGGCCGCGGCGGCACCCCGCGAGCACGGACAGGCGGAGCCGGCGCCGGCCACCGACTCCGGACTCCGCTTCGAGAACGTCCGGTTCCGCTACCCCGACGCCGACCCCGGCTCCCCGCCCCTCCTCCACCGCATCGACCTCCACATCCGCCCCGGCGAGTCCATGGCCCTCGTCGGCGCCACCGGCAGCGGCAAGACCACGCTGACCGCCCTCGTCCCCCGCCTCCACGAGGTCACCTCGGGCCGAATCACCCTGAACGGCGTCGACATCACCGCGATGCCCCGCGAGGTACTGCGCGAGAAGGTCGCCGTCGCCTTCGAGGAACCCACCCTCTTCTCCACGACCGTCGGGGAGAACGTCCTCATGGGCGCACCGGACGGCACCGGCCGAGCCGAGCTCGACCGCGCCCTCTCCATCGCGCAGGCCGACTTCGCGCACGCCCTCCCCGAGGGCACCGCGACCCGCGTCGGCGAGCAGGGTCTCAGCCTCTCCGGCGGTCAGCGGCAGCGGCTCGCGCTGGCGCGGGCCGTCGTGGGCCGGCCGGAGTTCCTGGTGCTCGACGACCCGCTGTCCGCGCTGGACGTGCACACGGAGGCGGCCGTGGAGGCCGCGCTGCGCCGGGTGCTCGCGGACACCACCGCGCTGATCGTGGCCCACCGTCCCTCCACCGTGCTGCTCGCCGACCGGGTGGCGCTGCTGTCCGGGGGCCGGATCGCGGCCGTGGGCACGCACCAGGAGCTGCTGCGCACCAACGCCGAGTACGCGCACCTCATGTC
The DNA here is from genome assembly GCF_053598955.1 of Streptomyces sp. NPDC001056. Lineage (NCBI taxonomy): Bacteria > Bacillati > Actinomycetota > Actinomycetes > Kitasatosporales > Streptomycetaceae > Streptomyces > Streptomyces sp. NPDC001056. Next base: position 11,789 of record NZ_JBSFLI010000033.1, read on the forward strand.
CGGCGAGGAGGACCCCCGTTGACCGCCACGAGCCCGAGCCCCGACAACCCGTTCGACCGGGACGTCCTGCCCTCCCCGCCCGGCGCCACCGCCGCCCTGCTGCGCTCGCTGCTCGCGCCGATGAAGGCCCGCGCCGTCCTCACCACCACCGTGCTGCTGCTCCAGCAGGCGGCCGCGCAGGTGGGCCCGCTCCTGGTGGCGTACGCCATCGACCGTGCCGTACCGGCCTTCCGGGAGAACCGGTACGGGCCGCTGATCGCGGTGGGCGTCGGCTATCTGCTGTGCGCGCTGCTCTCCGGCGGGCTCCAGGTCGCGTTCGTCCGGGCGTCCGCCCGGGTCAGCCAGGACGTGCTGCTGGACCTGCGCGGGCGGATCTTCCGGCACGCGCAGGCGCTGAGCGTCGACTTCCACGAGCGTTACACCTCCGGACGGCTGATCTCCCGCTCCACCACCGACGTCGAGTCGCTGCGCGAACTCCTGGAGGACGGACTCCAGGAACTGGTGACGGTCGTCCTGTCGTTCCTCTACATCTCGGCCATGCTGCTGTGGCTGGACCTCGGGCTCGGCGCGGTGGCGGTGGCCTCCTTCGTGCCGCTGTACTTCCTGATCCGGCTCTACCAGCGGCGCGCGGAACGGGTGTTCCGGGCGCGGTCCACGGCGATCGCGGCGGTGATCGTGAAGTTCGTGGAGACGATGAACGGCATCCGCCCGGTGCGCGCCTTCCGCCGGGAGGCGGCCAACGACGCCGCGTTCGCGGAGCTGAACCGCGCCCACGAGCGGACCAACGGGGACTCGCTGCTGGAGATGGCCCGCTATGTGGTCGGCTCCCGGCTCGTCGCCAACACGGCGGTCGCGGGCATCGTGCTCTGGGGCGCCTACCGGGTCGCCTCCGGCTCGCTGGAACTGGGTGTGCTGGCGGCGGCGGTGCTGTACCTGCGCCGCCTGTACGACCCGATCGACCGGCTCGGGATGTTCCTGAACTCCTACCAGTCGGCCGCCGCCTCGCTGGAGAAGATCGCCGGACTGCTCGCCCAGACGCCGTCCGTGCCCGAGCCGGGCGCGCCGCGCGAACTGCCGCCGTCCACCGGGGCGTTCCCGGGCCGCGCGGTGACCTTCGAGGGGGTCCGCTTCGCCTACCGCACCGGCGGCGAGGTGCTGCCCCGCTTCGACCTGACCCTTCCGGCCGGGCAGACCGTGGCCGTCGTCGGCGCCACCGGCGCGGGCAAGTCCACGCTGGCCAAGCTGCTCGCCCGCTTCTACGACCCCACCGACGGGCGCGTGCTGCTCGACGGGGTGGACCTGCGAGACCTGCCCACGGCCGAACTGCGGCGCGGGGTGGTGATGGTGACCCAGGAGGCGTTCCTCTTCTCCGGCACCGTCGCGGACAACATCGCGATCGGCCGCCCGGACGCCTCCCGGGAGGAGATCGAGCGGGCCGCGAAGGTGATCGGCGCCCACGAGTTCATCAGCGCCCTGCCCGACGGCTACGACACCGACGTGCGCAAGCGCGGCGGCCGTATCTCCGCGGGCCAGCGCCAACTGGTGGCCTTCGCCCGCGCGTTGCTCGCCGACCCGGCCGTCCTCATCCTGGACGAGGCCACCAGCTCCCTCGACATCCCCGGCGAACGGGCCGTCCAGCGCGCCATGTCCACCGTCCTGCGCGGCCGCACCGCCGTGGTCATCGCCCACCGCCTGTCCACCGTGGAGATCGCCGACCGCGTCCTGGTGATGGCCGACGGCCGCATCGTCGAGGACGGCCGGCCCGCCGAACTCATCGCCGGGACAGGCAGGTTCGCCGATCTCCACCAGGCGTGGCAGGACAGCCTGGCCTGAGGGAGGACCCACCGTGACCTGGCCGGCCGCCACGCCCACCGGCACCCCGCGCCTGCGCCTCGAACCCCTGCGGGTCGCGCACGCGGCGGAGGCGGTCCGCGTGTTCGACGACGTACGCCTGCACACGTGGACCGGCGGCGCGCCCGCCACCCTGGAGGAACTCCGGGCCCGGTACCGGCGCCAGTCGGCGGGGCACTCCCCGGACGGCCGGCAGGGCTGGCTGAACTGGATGCTGCGGCGGCTGACGGACGGACGGCTCGTCGGCACCGTCCAGGCCACCCTCTCCCACCCGCAGGCGGACGGGGAACCGGGCGTGACCGAGGCCGGACTGGCCTGGGTGATCGGCGTCGACCACCAGGGCGAGGGCTACGGGCGCGAGGGCGCGCTCGCCATGGCCGACTGGCTGCGCGCCCACGGGGTGGACCGGTTCACCGCGCACATCAACCCCGGACACGAGGCGTCCATGGGCATCGCGAGGGCGCTCGGCCTGCGGGCCACGGACCGGATCACCGACGGCGAGGTGCTGTGGCGGGGGCCCGGTCACGGTACGCCCAGTTCGAACAGGGCGTAGCCCGCGTAGGAGCCGGAGGCCAGGGCCGCGAAGGCGAGGACGGTGCACAGCACGGGCAGCGAGAGGCGGCGCAGGGCTGCGGCCAGGGGCAGGAAGAGCGGGAAGCAGGGGAGCAGATAGCGGGAGACGTTGGCGAAGATCTGCTGGCTGCCCAGGACCAGGGCCAGGGTGAGGACGGTGTACACCACCAGCACCGCCGGCGGGCGCAGCCGTATCAGCAGGGGGAGCAGCGTGAAGGCGAGCAGGACGACGCCGACGCCGATCATGTCCGCGAAGGGGTAGGCGAAGAGGTAGTCGCCGAAGTGGCCCACCGGCACGGACCGCAGCACGTCCAGGGTCTGGCTGCCGTAGTCGAAGCGGTGCGCCCACGCGCCCGACTGGAGTTTGAAGTACCCGCCGAGATCGCCCATCCGGTCGCCCACCCAGAGCAGGTAGCCGAGCAGCCCGAGCGGGGCCACCGCCAGGGCGAACAGCGGGCGCAGCACCCCGTCCTCGCGGCGGCGCACCGCCAGCAGCGCGGCCACCGCGAGCGCGGCGATCAGCGCGGCGGCCGTGGGCCGGTTGAGTCCCGCCATGAAGGTGAGCACCCCGGCGGCGAGCCAGCGGCGGGTCAGTACGGCATGGCAGGACCAGGCGGCCAGGGCCACGTAGAGGGAGTCGGAGTAGACCGCCCACTCCACGCCCGAGCCCGGCCACACCGCCCACAGCCCCGCCGCGGCGAGGCCGGCGCGGCGGCCGCCGAAGCGTTCCGCCACCGCGTAGACGCCGAGCGCGGCCGCGAAGGACGCGAGGATCGACACCAGGAGTCCGGCGCCGTAGGAGCCGAGTCCGGTCACCGCGGAGGTCAGCCGCATCAGCGCGGGGTACAGCGGGAAGAACGCCGCCGAGTTGCCCTCCAGCGTGATCATCCCGGTGGCGCCCGGGACGGGGACGAGCTTCGGGTCATAGCCGTGCAGCGCGATCTGCTGGTACCACCAGCCGTCCCAGGTCGCCAGGACGTCCCAGGCGTGCGCCCCGCCGCCGAAGCGCGGGTCCTTGCCGCGGTAGTCGCCGGCGGCGGACAGCAGGTACATGAAGGAGCAGAAGCCGACCAGCTTCAGCGACCCGAACACGGCGAGCACCGGGCCGTGCCGGCGGGCGGCCGCGCGGAGCCGGGAGCCGGGCGCGAGGGCCGGGGCGAGCGGCCGAGGCAGGGTCGCGGTCATGCGGTCGTACGGGGACGGCGGGCGGCGGCCAGGGTGCGCCGCAGCCGGGCGATACCGCGCAGGTCGGCCAGCGCGGTGGCGAGGATGTCGACGCTGCTGTCCGGGTCGTCCACCCAGTCCACCGGTACCTCGTGGATCCTGAGCCCCGCCCGCTCGGCGAGCACCAACAGCTCGGTGTCGAAGAACCACTCCTCGTCCCGCACCAGCGGCAGCAGCCGTTCGGCGGCCTCGCGCCGCACCGCCTTGAACCCGCACTGCGCGTCCGAGAAGCCGACGGCGAGCGCCCAGTGCAGCAGCGTGTTGTAACAGCGAGAGATCACCTCGCGCTTGGGCCCGCGCACCACCCGCGCGCCGGACGCGAGCCGGGTGCCGATGGCCAGGTCGGAGTGGCCGGATATCAGCGGCGCGACGAGCGGCAGCAGCGCCGCGAGGCCCGTGGACAGGTCGACGTCCAGGTACGCCAGGACGGGTGCCCGCGAACCCGACCAGGCCGCCCGCAGCGCCCGGCCGCGGCCCTTCAGCGGCAGCCGCAGCGAGGTCACCTCCGCGAGTTCCCGGGCGAGCCGGGCCGCGATGCGCGGGGTGCGGTCGGTGCTCGCGTTGTCGGCGATGGTGATCCGGAAGGGATAGGGGAACGTGTCCCGCAGATGTGTGTGCAGCCGCCGGAGGTTCGGCTCCAGGTCCTTCTCCTCGTTGAACACCGGTACGACCAGGTCCAGTACGGGCTCGTCGTGGTGCGTCGGCAGCGGGGCGCGCCGGGGCGCCGGGGACTGGGCCGGTCCGGTCGGCCGGCCCGGTCGGATGCTGATCACGTGGTTCCCCGTTCGGTGTCACTCGGTGGCGGTCGTGGCGGTCGTGGCGGTCGTGGTGGCGGTCGTGGTGGGCGGCGGGAGCGAGGTCGTCGGGGGCGTGGTCGGCGTGGAGGGCGGGGCGGGCGTCGCGCTCGGGGTGCTCGACGGCGTCCCCGTCGGGGGCGCGGTCGGCGGGTACGACGTGGAGGACGTCGCCGTCGGGGTGTTCGACGGCGTCGTTCCGGGAGCGCCGGGCGGTGACGAAACCGGCGGCGAGGACGAACTCGGTGACGTGGTAGGCGAGATGGACGCCGAGGGCGCCGGACTCGTCGCGGGCCGCGGCCTCGGCGCGCCGGGCCGCACCTCGGTGTGGCCGTGCGGCCACAGGAAGAGGCCGAGGCCGAGCCCCGCGACCACCGCCGCGGAACCGGCGGCCCGGTACGCCGCACGCACCCGGCGGCGGGTGTGCACCCCCGCCCGCAGCCGCTCCCGGTGCCGCGCCTCGAACGGCGCCGGCTCCAGCGTCCCGTGCATCAGCCGCGTCAGCCGCTGCTCGAACCCGTCGGCCTCGTGGGTCTCGCCGGTCCCGTCGACTCCGTCGATCGCGCCGGTCCCGTCCATGTGATTCCCGAGCTTCATCACTCACCCCACCGGCTCGTTGACGTCCGACAGCAGCTGCCGCAGCCGGGCCACCCCGCGCGCGGCATGGGACCGCGCGGTGCCGACGGGGCAGCCGAGCGTCTCGGCGACCTGCCGGTCGGGCAGGTCCTGGTAGTAGCGCAGGACGACGGCGGCCCGCTGCCGCGGCGTCAGCCGCGCGAGCGCGGCCTCCAGGCGGGAGCGCTCCGCCACGGTCGCCGACAGGTCACCGGCCGCCGCCGGCTCGGGCAGCTCCTCCACGGGCCGCTCGCCCCACCAGCGCCGTCGCGCCGAACGGGCCGCGGCCCGCGCCAGCACGGTGCGCACATACGCCTCCGGCGCCTCGTCGGCCACCTTCGGCCAGGCGAACCACAGCTTGACCAAGGACTCCTGCAACAGGTCCTCGGCCCGGTGCCGATCGCCCCCGGTGAGCAGTCGTGCCAGGTGGCACAGGACCGACCAGCGGGCCGCCACGAACGCGTCGTACTCACCGGCCCGAGCCTGCTCCATTCCCACGGTCTCCGTCTCTCGCCGGCGCTCTTCACAAGGGGAAAGGCCCTGGACCCCCTCGCGCGCTGCACCCGGCGGGCGTGATCCGCGTCACGCACGGCCCGCGCACAGGCTCAGACGACCCGCAGCAGCAGCACCGCCCGCCCCGGCACCATGAGTTCCGTGCCCGCCGAATGCACCGTGCCCGGCGCCGCCGACTGGTCCTCGCGGGAGGTGTCCACCACCGCCTCGTACCGCTCGGCCCACGGCGGACCCGGCAGCACGAAGGCGGTCGGGGACTCGCCCGCGTGCAGCACGGCGAGGAAGCTGTCGTCCACCACCTGCGCGCCCCGCTCGTCGCGGCCCGGGATGTCACGCCCGGAGAGGAACATGCCGAGCGTGGCGGCGGGGGCGTACCAGTCGCCCTCGGTCATCTCCGCGCCCAGCGCCGTGAACCACGCCAGGTCCCGCAGCCCGTCCGCGGTCTGCGCCCGGCCGGAGAAGAAGGCGCGCCGGCGCAGCACGGGATGGCGGTGGCGCAGCGCGATCAGCCGCGAGGTCAGTTCGAACAGGGCCCGCCAGCCCGGCTCTTCGAGCAGCGACCAGTCCAGCCAGCTGATCGCGTTGTCCTGGCAGTACGCGTTGTTGTTGCCGCCCTGGGTGCGCCCGAGTTCGTCGCCGGCCACCAGCATGGGCACGCCCGTGGACAGCAGCAGCGTGGTGAGCAGATTGCGCAACTGGCGGCGGCGCAGGGCCCGGACGCCCTCGTCCGCCGTCTCGCCCTCGGCGCCGCAGTTCCAGGACCGGTTGTCGTCGGCGCCGTCCCGGTTGTCCTCGCCGTTCGCCTCGTTGTGCTTGCGCTCGTACGACACCAGGTCGCGCAGCGTGAAACCGTCGTGCGCGGTGACGAAGTTGACCGAGGCGTACGGGCGCCGCCCGCCCCAGGCGTACAGGTCGCTGGAGCCGGACAGCCGGTAGCCCATCTCGCGCACATCGGGCAGCGCGTGCCGCCAGAAGTCCCGAACGGCGTTCCGGTAGCGGTCGTTCCACTCCGCCCACAGCGGCGGGAAGGCGCCCACCTGGTAGCCGCCGGAGCCGATGTCCCAGGGCTCGGCGATGAGCTTGACCCGGCGCAGCACCGGGTCCTGGGCGATCACCGCGAGGAACGGCGACAGCATGTCCACGTCGTGCATCGAGCGGGCGAGCGCCGCCGCCAGGTCGAAGCGGAAGCCGTCCACGCCCATCTCGGTCACCCAGTAGCGCAGCGAGTCGGTGATCAGCCGCAGCACCTGGGGCCGGACCACGTGCAGGGTGTTGCCGCAGCCGGTGTAGTCGGCGTAGCGGCGGGCGTCGTCCTGGAGCCGGTAGTAGGCGCGGTTGTCGACGCCCTTCAGGGACAGGGTCGGCCCCAGCTCACCCGCCTCCGCCGTGTGGTTGTAGACCACGTCGAGGATCACCTCGATGCCGGCGGCGTGCAGCGCGCGCACCATCCGCTTGAACTCGCCGACCTGCTGTCCCGCCGTACCGGAGGCGGCGTAGGCGGCGTGCGGGGCGAAGTAGCCGATGGAGTTGTAGCCCCAGTGGTTGCGCAGCCCCCGGCGCAGCAGATGGTCCTCGTGGGCGAACTGGTGGACGGGCAGCAGCTCCACGGCCGTCACGCCCAGCCTCACCAGGTGGTCGACGGCGGCCGGGTGGGCGAGACCGGCGTACGTCCCGCGCAGCGGTCCGGGTATCCCGGGGTGCAGCTTGGTGAAGCCGCGCACATGCAGCTCGTAGATGACCGAGTCCGCCCAGGGCGTCTTGGGGCGGCGGTCGTCGGACCAGTCGTCGTCATCGTGGACGACGACGCCCTTGGGGACGTACGGCGCCGAGTCCCGCTCGTCGCGCACCGTGTCGGCGACGTGCTGCTCCGGCCAGTCGCGCACATGGCCGTACACCTCGGCCGGCAGGGTGAACTCGCCGTCCACCGCACGCGCGTACGGGTCGAGGAGCAGCTTCGCCGGGTTCCAGCGGGCGCCGGTCCACGGGTCCCAGCGCCCGTCCACCCGGTAGCCGTACCGCTGGCCGGGCAGGACGCCCGGCACGAAGCCGTGCCAGATCTCGTGCGTCAGCTCGGTCAGCGGGACCCGCGTCTCCCCGCCGTCCGCGTCGAACAGGCAGACCCGGACCGCCTCCGCCCCGGCCGCCCACAGCGCGAAGTTGGTGCCCGCCACCCCGTCGGGACCGACCCGGAAGCGGGCCCCCAGCGGCGTCGGCGCGCCCGGCCACGCCGCCGGGACGGGTACCGGGGCGCGCCGGGCGCCGTTCGTCGGGGGTACCGCGGCCCGCTGTCCGGCCGGTGCCCGCTGCTCGGCTGCGCTCGTCACCTGTCGGCCCCTCTTCCAGTGGCTCGGCCCGGGAGCGGCGCAGCCCGCCCCGCCGGGCCGCCGGGCATGCCCTGGGGCGCCCGGACGGACCCGGCGCGGCCCGCCGTGCCAGGGCGCCGGCAGGTCCGGCCACCCGGTGCGGCCGCGCCCCTCGGCTCCGGTGCGGGCGCGGCGGTCGGCTCCCCGACGTGTCGTCCTTCCCACAGTTCTGCCCACCACATGGCTCGCACTCACGTTTCCCCGGAGCGTGCCCGGTCGTTGGGTACCGCGTGAGGCACGTACAACGACGCGCACGGCGCGCGGGGGCCGCACTGGCCGCCGTACTGACATGGGCCGGACTGCTGGCCGGATGCACCGCGGGCGGCTCGGGCCCGCTGGGCCTGGGCGGCAGACCCGGCGGGACACCGGCCCCTCGCGACGCGATCCGCGTCGCCCCCGACGACGGCAGCACGGCCGTCCGGCAGACCCAGCGGCTGCGGGTGCGGGTGCCCGACGGCCGTCTGGAGAAGGTGAAGGTCGTCAAGGAGCAGGACGCGCGGGCCACCCCGGTCCCCGGGCACCTCAGCGCGGACGGGCTGACCTGGCGGCCGGACGACGACGAACTGGCGCTCGCCGCCAGGTACACCGTGGACGCGGTGGCGCTGGACTCCCGGGGCCGCCGCTCGGCCCGGCACACCGCCTTCACCACCTACGTCCCCGACAAACGGTTCATCGCCTACGCCACCCCCGAGAACCGCTCGGTCGTCGGCACCGGGGAGATCGTCTCCCTGGCCTTCAGCACGGACATCGTGAACAAGGCCGCCGTCGAACGGGCCGTGCGCGTCAGCGCGCGGCCCGCCGTGGAGATCCGCCCCCACTGGTTCGGCAAGAACCGGCTCGACTTCCGCCCGGAGAAGTACTGGAAGCCCGGCACCAAGGTGACCGTCGACCTCGGGCTGCGCGACGTCGAGGCCGCCAAGGGCGTCTACGGGCTCCAGGACAAGAGCTTCTCCTTCACCATCGGGCGCAGCCAGACCTCCCTGGTCGACGTGGCGGCGCACACCATGCAGGTGCGGCGCGACGGGCGGCTGCTCGCCACCGTCCCGATCACCGCGGGCGCCCCCGAGAACCCCACCTACAACGGCAAGATGGTGGTGATGGAGATGCTGGAGGAGACCCGGATGAACAGTCAGACGGTCGGCTTCGGCGGTGAGTACGACATCCCCGACGTCCCGCACGCCATGCGGCTCACCGACTCCGGCACCTTCCTGCACGGCAACTACTGGGACCCGACCGCCCCCGGCGTGGCCAACGTCAGCCACGGCTGCGTGGGCCTCAGGGACGTCCAGGGCGGCAGCTCGGACACCCCCGCCGGGTGGTTCTTCGACCGCAGTCTGGTCGGTGACGTCGTGGAGATCGTCAACAGCCGGGACAAGACCGTCGACCCGGGCAACGGCTACGGCGGGTGGAACCTGTCCTGGCAGGCTTGGAAGGCGGGTTCCGCGGTGAGATAACCACCGGGACGGCCACAAGGCGGCGCGCGGGGGGACGGTGCGGGTGACAGGCGGAAGTTGCGACGGAACGGTGACATTCGCCTGACACCCCGCTCAAAACCGGGCAGTTAATATGCGCGCACCGATGTGGTGGGGAGCGGGCCGATCAGGCCCGGCGAGGGGAGAACAACTTGAACGTGCGGCCGATATCGGGGGCGTCGGTGGCGAGGCGGCGGCGGCGCGCGGCAGGGGGGCTCATAGCCGGCTCCCTGGTGCTGTCGCTCGCGGCGTGCGGCGGGGGCGGTGGCGGCGGCAAGGGCGACGACGGCAAAGGCGCCGCGACCCAGCAGGGCCGCCCGTCCACCGCCGCGGTCAGCATCGCGCCCGAGTCCGGTGCCACGGGCGTCGACACCGACGGCGCCCTCAGAGTCAGCGCGGCCCGGGGCAAGTTGACCGAGGTCACCGTCAAGGACGGCAAGGGCGCGAAGGTCGACGGCGGCATCAGCGGCGACGGCTCCTCCTGGACGCCGTCCGCCCACCTCGCCGCCGGCACCACGTACACGGTGCACGCGGTCGCCAAGGACACCGACGGCCGCGAGACCACCAAGGACTCCCGCTTCACCACCCTCACCCCGAAGAGCACCTTCCTCGGGTACTTCACCCCCGAGGACGGCTCCACCGTCGGCGTCGGCATGCCGTTCTCCGTCAACTTCAGCCGGGGCATCACCCACCCCGACGCCGTCGAGAAGTCCATCAAGATCAAGACGGACCCGCCGGTCGACGTCGAGGGCCACTGGTTCGGCAACGACCGGCTCGACTTCCGCCCCGAGAACTACTGGAAGTCCGGCACCAAGGTCACCGTCGACCTCGACCTCGACGGCGTCGAGGGCCGCGACGGCGTCTACGGCAAGCAGCACAAGAAGGTGTCGTTCACCATCGGCCGCAGTCAGGTCTCCGTGGTGGACGCGAGCAAGCACACCATGCAGGTCACCCGCGACGGCAAGGTCATCAAGACCCTCCCGGTCACCACCGGCAAGCCCGGCTACGACACGTGGAACGGCCAGATGGTCATCAGCGAGAAGCTGTCCGTGACCCGGATGAACGGCGAGACGGTCGGCTACGGCGGCGAGTACGACATCAAGGACGTCCCGCACGCCATGCGCCTGACCACCTCCGGCACCTTCGCCCACGGCAACTACTGGGGCGGTGGCGCCTTCGGCAACTACAACGCCAGCCACGGCTGCATCGGCCTGCGCGACGTGAAGGGCGGCTACGACTCCTCGACGCCGGCCGCGTGGTTCTTCGACCACTCGATCCTGGGCGACGTGGTGGTCGTCAAGCACTCCCACGAGAAGACCGTGGACCCGGCGAACGGGTTCAACGGGTGGAACATGTCCTGGGCGGACTGGAAGAAGTAGGCCCTTCGGGGCGTGGGACAGGCCCTGTGCGGTGTGCGGGCCCGGTGCTGTGACCTACGGCACCGGGCCCGCCGCCGTTAGTCGCCGTTAACCTGAACCGCATGACCGTCACTCTTGATGTCGCCGAAGGCGTCGGCACGCTGCGTCTCGACCGCCCCCCGATGAACGCGCTGGACGTCGCCACCCAGGACCGGCTGAAGGAACTCGCCGAGGAGGCCACGCGCCGCGACGACGTGCGCGCCGTGGTGATCTACGGCGGGGAGCGGGTGTTCGCGGCGGGCGCGGACATCAAGGAGATGCAGAACATGGACCACACCGCGATGGTCCTGCGCTCCCGCGGCCTCCAGGACGCGTTCACCGCCGTGGCCCGCATCCCCAAGCCCGTCGTCGCCGCCGTCACCGGCTACGCCCTCGGCGGCGGCTGCGAGCTCGCCCTGTGCGCCGACTACCGCATCGCCGCCGACAACGCCAAGCTCGGCCAGCCCGAGATCCTCCTCGGCCTGATCCCGGGCGCCGGCGGCACCCAGCGCCTGCCCCGCCTGGTCGGCCCCTCCAAGGCCAAGGACCTGATCTTCACCGGCCGCATGGTCAAGGCGGACGAGGCCCTCGCCATCGGCCTGGTGGACCGGGTCGTCCCGGCCGCCGAGGTCTACGAGCAGGCGCACGCCTGGGCCGCCAGGCTCGCGCAGGGCCCGGCGATCGCGCTGCGCGCCGCGAAGGAGGCCGTCGACACCGGCCTGGAGACCGACATCGACACCGGTCTCGCGGTCGAACGGAACTGGTTCGCGGGCCTGTTCGCCACCGAGGACCGCGAGCGCGGCATGCGCAGCTTCGTCGAGGAGGGGCCGGGCAAGGCCAAGTTCCTCTAGCCCAGGCGCGGGTGGGCGCGAGGAGGCCGCTCGTCGGGCTGAACTCCCTTGCGTCTACTCTTAATTGACGTTCTGTCTCATCCGGGTCCCTCGTTGGGGCGGATTATGGGAGCCTTGAAGCACCCTTAAGCCTGTCTCGTCGAGGGAGCCCCGCGATTGCCCGGAAGTGAGTCGTCCTCGCAGCTCAGCCGGGCCCTACCGGCCAGTGACATGCCGCCGGCATATGCCAATAGCTCGGTATGGAGCAGGGGCGTGCGGGGGGCGTATTCCTCGGGAACGGCCCCCAAGACGGCTCAGGACGGCCATCATGGGGGCATGGCGGGGCTGGACGGCATCGAACAGCCGCGGGGACACAGCCGCGCGTCCGCGGCACGCTGGTCGCCCACGGTCGAGGACGAACGGGCGCTCAAGGCGCTCGAACTGTTCGGCGATCCCACGGAGCGAGAGGTCCAGCTGCCGTCCCGCCCGGAATCCGCCGCCACCGCCCGCCGCCTCGCCCAGGTCGTGGTCCTGCGCACCTGGCGGCTCACCCCCAAGCTGGCCGAGGATACGGTCCTGCTCGTGTCCGAACTGGTCGGCAACGCCGTACGGCACACCGGCGCCCGCGTCTTCGGCCTGCGCATGCGCTGCCGCCCCGGCTGGATGCGCGTCGAGGTCCGCGACCCCTCGCGGGGGCTGCCGTGTCTGATGCCCGTCCAGGAACTGGACGTCAGCGGCCGCGGGCTGTTCCTGATCGACAAGCTCTCCGACCGCTGGGGCGTGGACCTGCTGCCGCGCGGCAAGACGACGTGGTTCGAGATGCGGGTGAACGAGCGGTAGGGCGGGGCGCGACGCACGATGCCCACTCCTCGGGCAATCCGCCCCTTTCTTACCTTTCGCCCTTTGAATGGCGCGGGTGACCACCACCAACCGTCGCGACGCGCTGCGGGCGGGTGCCGGGCTCGTCGCGGGCGGCGCGCTCGCCGCCGGGTGCGGTACGGGCTCGACCGCCCCGACCACCGCCACCGCGTCCCCCGTCGCCACCCCACGGGCCCCGTCCGCCCCCGTGAAGGCATCGCCCGCCCCGGCGCCCCGCGCCTACCCCGGACAGCCCGCCCAGATCGCCCACGGCCCGCGCACCCGCCCCCGGGTCGCCCTCACCTTCCACGGCCAGGGCGCCCCGGACATCGCCCACGCCCTGCTCACCACCGCCGAACAGCACGGCGCCCGCCTCACCGTGCTCGCCGTCGGCACCTGGCTGGACGAGCACCCCGGCATCGCCCGCCGCATCCTCGACGGCGGCCACGACCTCGGCAACCACACCCAGCGGCACATCTCCGTCAACGACCTCGCCGAGTCCGACGCCCGCAAGGAGATCACCGACTGCGCCGACCGGCTCAGCCGGCTCACCGGCTCCATCGGCACCTGGTTCCGCCCCTCCCGCGCCCCCACGGCCTCCCCGCTCGTCGCCCGCCTGGCCCGCGGGGCCGGCTACCCGCACGTGCTGTCGTACGACGTCGACTCGCTCGACTACACCCGCCCCGGCGCCGCCGCCGTCACCCGCAAGGTCCTCTCGGAGGTGCGCGGGGGCTCGGTGGTGAGTTTGCATTTCGGGTACGAGGACACGGTCGCCGCCCTCCCCGACGTCCTCAAGGAACTCGACCGCCGCGAACTGCGCGCCGTCACCACCACGGAGCTGCTGAGCTGATGCGAACCACGAACGCCGCCCGCCGGCTGGCCGCCGGTGCCGCCCTCACCGCGCTCGCCCTGGTGTCCGCGTGCAGCGGTCGGGCCGCGCACCGCGAGAACGAGGCCGTCGGCAGCAAACCGCCGGTCCAGCCGCAGGTGAACGAGGCCCGGGTGAACGTCCTGCCCGGCATGCCCCCGGTCGAGGACCCGGCGGACATCTACGCGGCGGACCGTCCGGGCCGGTTCTCCCCGGTGGTCAAGGACTTCCCCTCCCGGGTGTACGTCCCCAACACCAACTCCGACACCGTCACCGTGATCGACCCCGAGACCTACAAGGTCATCGACACCATCCCGGTGGGCCGCCAGCCCCAGCACGTCGTGCCCTCCTGGGACCTGAAGACCCTGTGGGTCAACAACGACCTCGGCAACAGCCTGACCCCGCTGGACCCGCGCACCGGCAAGGCGGGCAAGCCGGTCGACGTGCACGACCCGTACAACCTGTACTTCACGCCCGACGGCAAGTACGCGGTCGTCATGGCCTCCATGGACCGCCAGCTGGTGTTCCGCGACGCGCACACCATGAAGACCGCCAAGGCGCTACCGGTCAGCTGCTACGGCGTCAACCACGCCGACTTCTCCCGCGACGGCCGCTACTTCATCGTCTCCTGCGAGTTCAGCGGCGAGATCCTCAAGGTCGACACCGCGAAGATGAAGGTGGTCGGCCAGGAGAAACTGCCGGTGCACGGCTCCATGCCGCAGGACGTCAAGGTCTCCCCGGACGGCAAGCGGTTCTACATCGCCGACATGATGGCCAACGGGGTGTGGGTCCTGGACGGCGACAGGTTCACCAGGCCGACGCTCCTGTACACCGGCAAGGGCGCGCACGGGCTCTACGTCAGCCGCGACTCCCGGGAGATGTACATCTCCAACCGGGGCGAGGGCACCATCTCCGTCTTCGACTTCGCCCGGAACAAGCTCACCAAGAAGTGGGAACTGCCCGGCGGCGGCAGCCCCGACATGGGCGGCGTCTCGGCGGACGGCAAGGTCCTGTGGCTGTCCGGCCGCTACGACGCGGAGGTGTACGCCATCGACACCCGCACCGGCAGGGAACTGGCCCGCATCCCGGTCGGCAGCGGCCCGCACGGCCTCGCCGTCTATCCCCAGCCGGGCCGCTACTCACTGGGGCACACCGGCGTCTTCCGCTGAGCCTGAGCCCGAGCCCGAGCCCGAGTCCGAGTCCGAGTCCGAGCCCGAGCCCGAGTCCGAGCCCGAGTCCGAGCCCGAGTCCGAGCCCGAGTCCGAGCCCGAGCCCGAGTCCGAGCCCGAGTCCGAGCCCGAGCCCGCGGCCGAGGCGGCGGGCTGAAGCAGCAGTTCCGCGCCGACGGCACGGAAACCGGCCGCCTGGAACGCCCGTACACTCCGGGCGTTCCCCGGCGCCACCTGCGCCCACACCGGCTCGTCGGCCAGCCGCCGGGCCGCGCCCGCCAGCAGCCGCCCGAAGCCCTTTTCCCGGGCCCCCTCGTCCACCTCCACCGACACCTCCAGCCGTCCGGCCATCCCGCGCCCCATGACCAGCACCCCGCCCTCCGCCTGCCACGCCCGTACGTCGTCGCGGCGGCCGAGGGCGTACCGGATGCGCGGATGGCCGACGTCGCGGATCTCCGTCAGCGCGAGCGGCGGCCCACCGGGGAGCGGGGCGCCCACCAGCAACGCGTCCACCGTCTCCGAACGCCGGCCGGTGCGCTCCAGCAGCGCGGCCAGGAAACGCGGGTGCAGGGCGGCCGCCAGCGGATCACAGTCCGGGGCGCGCAGCGCCTCGTACACCCATGCGGGGTCCTCGTCCGTGACGACGACGGAGTGCGCGGTGAACCCCAGCACGCCCGCGTCCCGCGGCGAGGGTGGCGGTACGACCGTCGTACTGCCGTCCGCCGCCGGGAACACGCCCCGGGCCACACCGTCGAGAATGTCCCGCAAGGTCTCCAAGGCGCCGCTCCTTGAGTCTCCACCCGCTGGAAGGCCCAGACTCCCAGACATGAACGACGACGGCACCGGACTTCTCACCATCGGCGAGCTGGCGCGGGCCACCGGACTGACCGTGCGCACGATCCGCTACTGGTCCGACGAGGGCGTGCTCACCCCGGTGACCCGCTCCGCGGGCGGGTACCGCCTGTACGACGTCGCGGACGTCGCCCGTCTGGAGCTGATCCGGACCCTGCGTGAGCTTGGTCTCGGTCTGGACGACGTCCGGCGGGTGCTGGCGGGGGAGCGGACCGTGGCGGAGGTGGCGGCGACGCATGTCGCGGCGCTGGACGCGCAGATCAGGTCGCTGCGGGTGACCCGAGCGGTGCTGTCGTCCGTCGCGCGACGCGGCTCGACCGCGAAGGAGATGACCCTGATGAACAGACTGGCACGGCTGTCGGCGGCCGAACGACAGCGGATCATGGCGGAGTTCGTGGCGGAGACCCTTCAGGGGCTGGACGCCGTGGACCCCGAGATCCAGGAACGGATGCGCGCCACCACCGTCGATCTGGCGGACGACCCCACGCCCGAACAGGTCGACGCGTGGGTGGAGTTGGCGGAGATGCTCCAGGACCCGGACTTCCGGGCGCAGATGCGCCGGGCGATGGAGTTCAACGCGGCGGACGGGGCGCCGGGGGAGGCGCGCGGCCGGTCCCTCTGGTTCGCCAAGCGCCTGGTGGAGCTGGTGGCCCCGGCCCGCGAGCGCGGCATCGCACCCGGGTCGCCGGAGGCGGAGACGGTCCTGCACGACCTCTTCGGCGACGCCGACCGGGGCGCCGTACTCGACCGCATGACGGCCGGCTTCAACGACCGCGTCGCCCGATACCGCGAACTGGTCGCCATCGTCAACCGCACCCCCGCGCCGCCGCACGCCGAGGACTTCGCCTGGGTGGTCGCGGCACTTCGTGCCCGCGCGGACAGTTAATCTGACCAGCGTCAGTACGCCAGTATGGCACGAGAAACACGAACAAAAGGGGCGGATCGGTGGCGGACATCGAGGAAGCACGCAAGCAGTTCCAGCGGATCGACGCGAACGGTGACGGTTTCATCACCGCCGCCGAGTTCAAGTCCGCCCTCGCCCAGGGGGGCGACTGGAACGTCACCGACGCGGTCGCGGAGGCCATCATCAAGACCCGCGACCTCAACGGCGACCAGGTCCTGTCCTTCGACGAGTTCTGGACCTACCTGAACAAGTGACCCGCCCGCCAGGGGTGCCCCTTCTCCCGACAGCGGGCACCCCTGCGTGCGTCACCCGGCCGCCCACTCCTTGAGCGCGGCCTCGGACGGGAAGTCGGCCAGGTCCCTGTCGTGCGGCTGGCTCGCGTACTGGTGGAAGCGCCACTTCGCCTTGATGCGGGGCTTGCCCGCGGTGACGTAGTCGGCGATCCACAGGCCGTCGCCCGCGTACGAGGTGCGGTCGATGTTCAGCCAGAAGTCCCTGTTGGTGTAGAGCACCACCCGGTTGTGCGGCCGCAGATCTTTCAGCTTGCGGATGAAGATGTCCTTCTCCGCGTTGCTGGCGTGGGTGCCGTCGCTCGTGGTCTCCCAGTCGACGGCCAGGATGTCGCCGGCGCGTTCCGGGGTGTGCTGGAGGAAGTAGTCGGCCTGGGCCGTGAGGTTGCCCGGCCAAAGGAAGTGGTAGAAGCCGACGACCAGTCCGGCGTCGCGGCCGGTCTTGGTCTGGGCGGCGAGGCGGGGGTTGACGTACGAACGGCCCTCGGTCGCCTTCGTGAAGACGAAGGAGAGACCGTCCGTGTCATATGACGTGGACTGGAATGAACTTACGTCGATGCCGTGGAGCATGCAGGGTTAGTGCCCGTCCCGCGGCCCCCCGGAAACTTGCCCCCGGTCGCGGGGCTTTCACCACAGCCGGACGGAGCCACCGACGGTGCGCCCGCTCACACCGGAGCGCGATGAACCCCGCCGGCGCGGGACGGTGTACCACGGCACCACGCTCATGATGCTGCGCGACGGCTACGGCCGCATATACGACGAACTGGGCCGCGAACTCGCCCGCCACATCGGCGAGACGGTGACCCTGGCCCACACCTTCGACCCACTGGAAGCAGCAAGCCGGAGGACCTGGCACTGCCAACGGGGCGCCGAAGACCGCCTGGTCTCCGTGACCGCCCGGACCGCACCCGCTGGCGCTACACCTAGGATGCCGCAGGAAGATCCGCCGGGCAGGACCTGGGCCCTCGGGACCGGGCGGCGGCTCGGGTGTTCGCCCTCGGCCATCGCCCGGTTCGAGCACGGATGCGCGATCCCGTTCAGCACTCGATGATGTTCACCGCGAGCCCGCCCCGCGCCGTCTCCTTGTACTTCACCGACATGTCCGCGCCGGTCTCCTTCATGGTCTTGATGACCTTGTCGAGGGAGACCATGTGGGAACCGTCGCCGCGCATCGCCATCTTGGCGGCCGTGACCGCCTTCACCGCGGCCATGCCGTTGCGCTCGATGCACGGGATCTGGACGAGGCCGCCGACCGGGTCGCAGGTCAGGCCCAGGTTGTGTTCCATGCCGATCTCGGCCGCGTTCTCGACCTGTTCGGGCGTGCCGCCCAGCACCTCGGCGAGCGCGCCCGCCGCCATGGAGCACGCGGAGCCGACCTCGCCCTGGCAGCCGACCTCGGCGCCGGAGATGGAGGCGTTCTCCTTGAAGAGCATGCCGATCGCGCCCGCGGCCAGCAGGAAGCGGACCACGCCGTCCTCGTCCGCGCCCGGCACGAAGTTGATGTAGTAGTGCAGCACCGCGGGGATGATGCCGGCCGCGCCGTTCGTCGGGGCGGTCACCACCCGGCCGCCGGCCGCGTTCTCCTCGTTCACCGCCATCGCGTAGAGCGTGATCCACTCCATCGCGCGGGCCAGCGGCTCGCCCTCGGCCCGCAGCTGGCGCGCGGAGACGGCGGCCCGGCGGCGTACCTTGAGCCCGCCGGGCAGGATGCCCTCCCGGGTCATACCGCGCTGCACGCACGCCCGCATCACCCGCCAGATCTCCAGCAGGCCCGCCCGGATCTCCTCCTCGGTGCGCCAGGCCCGCTCGTTCTCCAGCATCAGGGAGGAGATCGAAAGCCCGGTCTCCTTGGTGAGGCGCAGCAGCTCGTCGCCGGTGCGGAAGGGGTACTTCAGGACCGTGTCGTCCAGCACGATCCGGTCCGCGCCGACCGCGTCCTCGTCCACGACGAAGCCGCCGCCGACCGAGTAGTACGTCTTGCTGAGCAGCTCGGCGCCCGAGGCGTCGTACGCCCATATCGTCATGCCGTTGGCGTGGTACGGCAGGGCCTTGCGGCGGTGCAGGACCAGGTCGTCGTCGAAGGAGAAGGCGATCTCGTGCTCGCCGAGGAGCGCCAGGCGCCCCGACGTCCTGATCGACTCCACCCGGTCGTCGGCGCTCTCCACGTCCACCGTGCGCGGGGAGGCGCCCTCCAGGCCGAGCAGGACCGCCTTGGGGGTGCCGTGGCCGTGTCCGGTCGCGCCGAGCGAGCCGTACAGCTCGCAGCGCAGGGACGCGACCGAGGCCAGCAGGTCCTCGTTGCGCAGCCGGCGGGCGAACATGCGCGCCGCGCGCATCGGACCGACCGTGTGGGAGCTGGACGGGCCGATGCCGATCGAGAACAGGTCGAAGACCGAGATGGCCACGGTCACTCCTTGGGGCAGTGGTGGGGCACTCTCCGTCGAGTGCCCCACCAGGGGACTTACTTGTTCAGACCCGGGTACAGCGGGTGCTTGTCGGCCAGGGCCTTCACCCGGGCCTTGAGGGGCTCCGCGTCGTAGGACGGCTTGAGCGCCTCCGCGATCACGTCCGCGACCTCGGCGAAGTCCTCGGCCGTGAAGCCGCGGGTCGCGAGCGCGGGCGTGCCGATCCGCAGGCCCGAGGTGACCATCGGGGGACGCGGGTCGTTCGGGACCGCGTTGCGGTTGACCGTGATGCCGACCTCGTGGAGCCGGTCCTCGGCCTGCTGGCCGTCCAGCTCGGAGGCGCGCAGGTCGACCAGGATCAGGTGCACGTCCGTACCGCCGGACAGCACGTTCACCCCGGCCTCACGGGCGTCCGCGGCCGTCAGGCGCTCGGCGAGGATGCGGGCACCGTCGACGGTACGGCGCTGGCGCTCCTTGAACTCCTCGGACGCCGCGACCTTGAAGGACACCGCCTTCGCCGCGATCACGTGCTCCAGGGGGCCGCCCTGGAAGCCCGGGAACACGGACGAGTTCAGCTTCTTCGCGAAGTCCTTCCTGGCGAGGATGATGCCGCCGCGCGGGCCGCCCAGGGTCTTGTGCGTCGTGGAGGTGACCACGTCCGCGTACTCGACCGGGTTCGGGTGCAGACCGGCCGCGACCAGGCCCGCGAAGTGCGCCATGTCGACCCACAGGTACGCCTCGACCTCGTCCGCGATCCGGCGGAAGGCGGCGAAGTCCAGCTGCCGCGGGTACGCCGACCAGCCCGCGATGATCACCTTGGGGCGGTGCTCCTTGGCGAGCCGCTCGACCTCGGCCATGTCGACCAGGCCGGTCTCCTCGTCCACGTGGTACGCGACCACGTTGAACTGCTTGCCGGAGAAGTTCAGCCGCATCCCGTGGGTCAGGTGGCCGCCGTGCGCGAGGTCCAGGCCGAGGATGGTGTCCCCGGGCTGGGCCAGCGCGAACAGGGCCGCCTGGTTGGCGGAGGCGCCGGAGTGGGGCTGCACGTTGGCGTACTCGGCGCCGAACAGCTCCTTGATGCGGTCGATGGCGATCTGCTCGGCCACGTCGACGTGCTCGCAGCCGCCGTAGTAGCGGCGGCCCGGGTAGCCCTCGGCGTACTTGTTGGTGAGGACCGAGCCCTGCGCCTCCATCACCGCGAGCGGCGCGAAGTTCTCGGACGCGATCATTTCGAGCGTGGACTGCTGGCGGAGCAGCTCGGCGTCGACCGCGGCGGCGATCTCCGGGTCCAGCTCGTGCAGGGGCGTGTTCAGGACAGTCATACGGCTACGACTCCTCAGCCGGCGGTGTGGGCGTCGTACTCGTCGGCGGAGAGCAGGTCGGCCGGCTCGTCCGCGACGCGCACCTTGAACAGCCAGCCGCCCTCGAAGGGCTCGGAGTTCACCAGCGACGGGTCGTCGACGACGTTCTCGTTGACCGCGGTGACCTCGCCGGTGACCGGGGAGTACAGGTCGGAGACCGACTTGGTGGACTCCAGTTCACCGCAGGTCTCGCCCGCCTCGACGGTGGAGCCGACCTCGGGGAGCTGGGCGTAGACCACATCGCCGAGCGCGTTGGCCGCGAACTCGGTGATGCCGACCGTCGAGACGCCGTTGTCGTCGGCGCCCGACAGCCACTCGTGCTCCTTGCTGTAGCGCAGCTGCTGGGGGTTGCTCATGCCTGAATTCTCCTGTACGCGCGGGGGTGCTGATGACGGGGGGAGGGTGGTGACCGCCGATGGGCGGGCGAATGTGCGCAGGGTCACGTGCCCGCCCGGCGGGGGGCGGGACCGGGACCGGGCTCGCTGTCTACTTCTGGCGCTTGTAGAACGGCAGCGCCACGACCTCGAAGGGCTCGTGGGTGCCGCGGATGTCCACGCCGACGCCCTCGGTGCCGGGCGCCGCGTGCGCCGCGTCGACGTAGGCCATGGCGATCGGCTTGCCCAGCGTGGGGGAGGGGGCACCGGAGGTGACCTCGCCGATGACCTCGCCGCCGGCGACGACCGAGTACCCGGCGCGCGGGACGCGGCGGCCCTCGGCGATCAGGCCGACCAGGACGCGCGGCGGGTTCTGCTCGGCGCGGGCGGCGGCCTCGACGAGCGCGGCGCGCCCCACGAAGTCGCCCTCCTTCTCGAACTTGACCACGCGGCCGAGCCCGGCGTCGAAGGGGGTCAGCGAGGTGTTCAGCTCGTGCCCGTACAGCGGCATGCCCGCCTCCAGGCGCAGGGTGTCCCGGCAGGACAGGCCGCACGGCACCAGGCCGACGCCCTCGCCGGCCTTGGTCAGCGCCTGCCACAGCTCGACGGCGTGCTCGGGCTTCACGAACAGCTCGAAGCCGTCCTCGCCGGTGTAGCCGGTGCGGGCGATCAGCGCGGGGACGCCGGCGACGGTGCCGGGCAGGCCCGCGTAGTACTTCAGGCCGTCGAGGTCGGCGTCGGTGAGGGACTTCAGGATGCCGGGGGAGGCCGGGCCCTGGACGGCGATCAGGGCGTAGGCGTCCCGGTCGTCGCGCACCTCGACGTCGTGGCCGCCGGACCGCTCCTCCAGGGCGTCCAGGACCACCTGGGCGTTGGAGGCGTTGGCGACGACCATGTACTCGGTCTCGGCGAGCCGGTAGACGATCAGGTCGTCCAGGATGCCGCCGTCGGCCTGCACGATCATCGTGTAGCGGGCGCGGCCGACGCCGATGGAGGCGATGTTGCCGACCAGGGCCATGTTCAGGAAGTCGGCCGCCTCGGGGCCGGTGACGGTGATCTCGCCCATGTGGGAGAGGTCGAACAGACCCGCCTTGGTCCGCACGGCCACGTGCTCGTCGCGCTCGGAGCCGTAACGCAGGGGCATGTCCCAGCCCGCGAAGTCGGTCATCGTCGCACCGAGCGAGCGGTGCACGGCGTCCAGCGCGGTGTGTCGGAGTTCGGTACTGCTCATCGGTCGGTCGTCTCCCAGGGCAACAG
Organism: Streptomyces sp. NPDC001056; assembly: GCF_053598955.1. Classification (NCBI taxonomy): domain Bacteria; kingdom Bacillati; phylum Actinomycetota; class Actinomycetes; order Kitasatosporales; family Streptomycetaceae; genus Streptomyces; species Streptomyces sp. NPDC001056. The sequence continues at coordinate 33,759 of NZ_JBSFLI010000033.1, forward strand.
GGATGGGGCGAGGAACGTTCCTCCCCATCTGTCATCGGAACCTGAGAGGTTCGCCGGGACCGCCAGGGGGGCGATCACGGCTTGCACCTTGGGTGGGGCCGCTGTCACAGCGGCCCGCTTTTCAGATGTGCCTCGCCCGCGCGGTAACGGTGCCTGAGAGATTCAAGGGAGGGACTTGCTCCTTCGGCGCCCCAGCGAAGCCTGCTGGGGACTCTCCCGCGCGGATTCAAACGGCCGGTATGCAGTTGGCGGCCACATCATTGCACGTCGCACCCCCACCCGTCAGGGGCCGTATCCGTAACCGACCTGTGGCGGTACGCGCACCCGCCCGTGGCACATCGGGCATTACCTTTCCTTTACGTCGGCCGGGCAGGGAGATTACCGAACCACAAGGGGAGGACGATCATGGCGAACAGGACCATGGCGCACGCGACCGGCATCCCGGCGCCGAGGAGCCTCGTGGCCCGCGAGCGCGCGGCCGGCCGCCCCGCGTCCCTCGTGCGGGACCTGCGCGACCGGGCGGCCCCCGGCCCGCGCACCCTTCGCTTCGGCCCCCGTGACATCGTGGTGCTCACCGGCCTGCCCGGCAGCGGCAAGTCCACGCTGATGCGCCGCGCGGTCACCGACCGCCGCGTCGACTCCCAGGACACCCGGGCCCGCTTCGCCGCCCGCCTGCCCCGCCTGCTGCCGTACGCCCTCTACCGCCCCCTGGTGCGCGCCGCGCACTACCTCGGGCTGCGTCGCGCCCTGCGCACGTCACAGGGCCTGGTCGTGCACGACTGCGGCACCCAGCCCTGGGTGCGCGCCTGGCTCGCCCGCGCCGCCCGCCGCTCCGGCGGCACCCTGCACCTGCTCCTGCTGGACGTGCCGGAGGAGACGGCCCGCGCGGGCCAGCGCGAGCGCGGCCGGTCGGTCTCGCGGCTCGCCTTCGGCCGCCACCGCCGTACGACGGCCCGGTTGCTCGGCGCGGTGGAGCGGGGCGAACTGCCCGCGGGCTGCGGTTCGGCGGTGCTGCTCGACCGGGCCGCGGCGGACGCCGTGCAGCGGATCGTGTTCACGGAGTACGGCACTGTCACCGGTACCCGCTAGCCTTCATGGTCACAGAGCAGTGGTTCCCAGCAGGCGGTAGGCAGATGGACTTCCCGGCACAGGCGCACCCCCACCCGCACGGCGGTTGGCCCGGCAACGAGCTGGAGGAGGTGCTGTCGGCCTCCCTCGGCATACCCGCGGCGGGCGGCCGGATCATCGAGGTACTCGGCCGCAGCTTCGTCTGGGTGCCGCTGCCGTCCGGCGGCGGACCCGGCGGCGGCCCGCTGGACCTGCCCACCCTGGAGATCGACGGCCAGGCGTACGTCCCGGTGTTCAGCTCCGAGGAGCAGTTCCGCCAGGCGGTCGGCTCCCACATGTCGTACACCATCGCCCCGGCCGTGGAGTTCGCCCGCGGCCTGCCCCCGCAGGCGGGCATCGCCGTGAACCCCGGCGGCACGGTCGGCATCCCGCTCCCGCCGGACGCCGTCGCCGAGCTCTGCCGCGCCGGCCGCACCCCGCTGGACGGCCCCGCCTCCGGCGGCCGCGTCCGCCTCTTCGAGCCCGACTGGCAGGACGACCCGGTCGACTTCCTCTCCGCCGCGTCCGCCGAGTTCGCCGCGACGGGTGTGGTCCTCACCGCCCGCCGCTGCCTGGCCGCGATCGAGACCGCCGACCCGGTCATGTTCGTCGGCGTGGAGCTGTCCCAGTGGGACGGCGACTTCCGCGCCCTCCCCCTGGAAGCCCTGGGCCGCGCCCTCGGCCGGGTCCCGGTCCGCTGGCCGGTCAACCTGATCCTGCTGGACGTGACGGACGACCCGGTGGCGGAGTGGCTGCGGACGAATGTCCGCCCCTTCCACGCCCACTAGAACCCGACGGTGCGCGGCCCGCCCCGAAGGGGCGCGGGGAACCGCGCGACCGCCCCACCACGACCCGCACCCGCGCACGAACACACGGGCCCCGAGCCACCAGGCGCTTAAGCTGTCCCCCGACGCGGAGTACTGAAAAGAAGGGCACGACAAGGTGAGCGCGAGCCACAGCGGCAGCGTCGGCGGCGGTGTCGAACACACGCTCCGCCACGTCACGCCCGGACGCTACGACGCGTACGAGGCCCTGCTCCGCGCCCTCGCCACCCCCTCCGCGGGCCAGATCTGGATGCTGCTGTGGCACGGCCAGGCCGGCTCCCCGGACGCCCAGTACGGGGACATGGAGGTCGAGGGCTTCCACTACGCGCCCTGTGTCACCTCCGCCCAGGAGCTGTCCGCGAGCGGCTGGAACCGTTCGTACGAGGTCGTCGACGGCCTGGACGTCGCCCGCACCCTCTATCCCGACCACTACGGCCTCTGGCTCAACCCGCACGCCCCCGGCGGCGGCGTCGGCATCCCCTGGCTGGACCTGCGCCGCATCGCGACCGGACTGGACCGCCAGCCCGCGGGGCCGCTGCGGCTGTCCGAACCCGGGATCGAGATCCCCCAGTTCTACGCCCTGCTCGCCCAGCACGCCCACCGCACCCCCGCCCTGCGCTCCCTGCGCCGCGCCTGGGTGCAGCCCGCGCTCGGGGCGCCGTACCTCGCGATCGGTCTGGACCTGTACGAGACCTCGCCCGCCGCGGTCGACTCGGTGCGCGCGATGATGCAGCGCTCGGTCGGCGCCGTTCCGGAGGGCCTTCCGGTGTCCACCGTCGCGCTGACCGACGACCACGACCCGGTCGTGATGTGGATGCGGGCCAACGCCCGCCCGTTCTACGACCGCGAGGCCCATGCCGCCGCGCCCGCCGCGCAGCCCCAGCTCCAGTCCCCGGCGCCGGGCTATGGCTATCCGCCGGTCCACGGTGGTTACTGAGGTTCCGTCGCTTCCGACGCCGTTCCCGCCGTACCTCCCGAACCGCGGCATTACGGCGATGTGTCCCAACTGACCCGTGTCCGAGGGGCGTTACCCACTGTCCGGATAACGGAATCCTCCGCAGTGCATCACGGTTGCGCATACTTTCACCGTCAGCTCTGGCGAGTGATCGCGAAGACGCTGAAGACTCCCCACTCAGACCACGAGGCTCAAGAACTCGTGCTCGCTTGCAAGTCGACAAAGCCGCAAACCGCGGCAGCGCAGGCCGGTCACCACCGGCGAGAGGGGTCGCACATCGTGACCGCACCGATCGAGACCACCGGGGCGGCAGCCGACGCGCAGCCTGAGGCTGTGCTCGCGGGAGCCGAGAAGGGGCGGATCGAGGGTCGTTCCCTGGGCCAGATCGCCTGGACCCGCTTCAAGCGTGACAGAGTCGCCGTGGCCGGCGGCGTCATCGTGATCCTGCTGATCCTCCTGGCCGTCCTCTCGCGTCCCCTGCAGGCCGTCCTCGGCCTCGACCCCAACGCCTTCCACCAGGACCTGATCGACGCCAACACCTCGCTGCCCAAGAGCAGCTGGGGCGGCATGAGCGCGGACCACCCGCTCGGCGTGGACCCCAAGTTCGGCCGGGACATCGCCACCCGCGTCCTGGAGGGCTCCTGGGTCTCGCTGGTCGTCGCCTTCGGTGCCACGGTCCTGTCCAACGTGATCGGCGCGATCATGGGTGTGATCGCGGGTTACTACGGCGGCCGGGTCGACTCGATCATCAGCCGGCTGATGGACGTCTTCCTCGCCTTTCCGTTGCTGCTGTTCGCCATCGCGATCTCCGCAACCCTCCAGGGCGGCGCCTTCGGTCTGAACGGACTTCCGCTCCACCTCGCCGTGCTCATCTTCGTGATCGGCTTCTTCAACTGGCCCTATCTCGGCCGGATCGTGCGCGGCCAGACCCTCGCCCTGCGTGAGCGCGAGTTCGTCGACGCCGCCCGCGGCATGGGCGCCAAGGGCCCGTACATCCTCTTCCGTGAGCTGCTGCCCAACCTGGTCGGCCCGATCATCGTCTACTCGACGCTGCTCATCCCGACCAACATCCTCTTCGAGGCGTCCCTGAGCTTCCTCGGCGTCGGCATCCAGCCGCCCCAGGCTTCCTGGGGCGGCATGCTCCGCGAAGCGGTCACCTACTACCAGGTCGATCCCCAGTACATGATCGTGCCGGGCCTGGCCATCTTCATCACCGTCCTCGCGTTCAACCTGCTCGGCGACGGTCTCCGCGACGCTCTCGACCCGCGCAGCCGCTAGGCAGCCAGAGAGCCCATCAAGTTTTCCGATCAATGGAGGGGAAGCAGACCATCATGCGAAGGTCAGCGCTGGCCGCGGTCGCGGCTATCGGCTCCACCAGCCTGCTGCTCGCAGGCTGTTCCAAGGCCGATGACAACAAGGACACACCGAAGGCGGCCGGCGCCAACGCGGCGACCAAGAGCGTCGTCAACGCGTCCGACAAAAAGGGTGGCACGGTCACCTACGAGATGTCGGACGTGCCGGACTCGTTCGACCCGGGCAACACGTACTACGCGTACATGTACAACTTCAGCCGCCTCTACGCGCGTCCGCTGATGACGTTCGAGCCGGCCCCCGGTTCCAAGGGCAACACCCTGGTCCCGGACCTCGCCGCGGGCAAGGGCGTCGCCAGCGACGGCGGCAAGACCTGGACGTACAAGCTGCGTCCGGGCCTGAAGTACCAGGACGGCAGCCCGATCACCTCGAAGGACGTCAAGTACGCCGTCGAGCGGTCCAACTTCGCGCGTGACGTGCTCTCGCTCGGTCCGAACTACTTCCAGCAGTTCATGAAGGACGGCGACAAGTACAAGGGTCCCTACAAGGACAAGAACGCCAAGGGCCTGTCCTCGATCGAGACCCCGGACGACACCACGATCGTCTTCCACCTGAACCGGGCCTTCCAGGAGTTCGACTACCTGGTCGCCACGCCGCAGACGGCCCCGGTGCCGCAGTCCAAGGACGACGGCGTCGACTACGTCAAGCACATCGTCTCCTCCGGCTCCTACGAGATCCAGAGCTACCAGGAGGGCAAGCAGGTCGTCCTGGTCCCGAACAAGAACTGGGACCCGAAGACCGACCCGCTGCGCAAGCAGCTGGCCAACAAGATCGTCGTCAACCTGAAGGTCAACCCGGAGACGATCGACAAGGACATCCAGTCCGGCGACGCCACCGTCGACCTCGCGGGCACCGGCGTCCAGGCCTCCACCCAGGCGGACGTCCTCAAGTCCGCGGACGGCAAGGCCAGCACCGACAACGCCTACGGTGGCCGCCTGGTCTACGCGGCGATCAACACCAAGGTGAAGCCGTTCGACAACGTCGCCTGCCGCAAGGCCGTCGAGTACGCGATCGACAAGGTCTCCGTGCAGACCGCCATGGGCGGCCCGATCCGCGGTGACATCGCCTCCACCGTCCTGCCGCCGGACATCACCGGCTACCAGAAGGCGGACGTCTACGCGACCGCGGGCAGCAAGGGCGACGTCGCCAAGGCCAAGGACCAGCTGAAGGCCTGCGGCCAGAAGACGATCAACACCAACATCACGGCCCGCTCCGACCGCCCCGGCGAGGTGGACGCGGCCACCGCGATCATCAACTCGCTGAAGAAGGTCGGCATCAACGCCACCCTCAAGCAGTACCCGCAGGGCAAGTACTTCACCGACTACGCGGGTGTGCCGAGCTTCGACAAGAAGCAGAACATCGGCCTGATGATGATGCAGTGGGGTGCCGACTGGCCCTCCGGCTACGGCTTCCTCCAGCAGATCCTGAACAGCAAGGCGATCAGCCAGTCCGGCAACACCAACCTGTCGCAGTACACGAACAAGAAGGTCGACGCCCTGCTCGCGCAGGCGATCGCCGAGCCGGACCCGGCCAAGCGCAACGCCCTGTACGCGCAGATCGACACCCAGGCGATGGACGACGCCGTGCTGGTTCCGCTGACCTACTTCAAGGTCCTGCTGTACCGCTCGCCGTACGCCACCAACGTGGTCTCCACGGCCGCCTTCAGCGGTCAGTACGACTACCTCAACCTCGGCACCACGAAGAAGTAGCAGCCCCGGAAGGCAGGTGAAGGCATTGGTGCCCGCGGGCTTCGCGGCCCGCGGGCACCAGCGCCGGTCCCCGTGATCTCGTACATCCTCCGCCGGACGTTCGCGGCAGTGATCCTGCTGCTGGTCGTCACCGCGGTCACCTTCGCCATCTTCTTCCTGCTGCCACGGCTCGTGGGCCAGACAGCGGATCAACTGGCGCAGCAGTACATCGGAAAGAGCCCGTCCAAGGCGGACATCGTCGCGGTCAAGCACAACCTCGGTCTGGACCAGCCCGTCTATGTCCAGTACTGGCACTTCATCAAGGGGATCGTGGTCGGTGCCGACTACAATCTCGGCCCCAAGACGGTGCACTGCGACGTTCCCTGCTTCGGCTACTCCTTCAAGGATCACGTCGCGGTCTGGCCGCAGCTCACCTCGCGCATTCCGATCACCCTCTCGCTGGCCGCGGGTGCCGCCGTGCTCTGGCTGCTCTCCGGTGTCGCCGTCGGTGTCGTCTCCGCGCTCAAGCCGCGCTCGCTGTTCGACCGCACCTTCATGGGCGTCGCCCTCGCCGGCGTCTCGCTGCCCATGTTCTTCACGGGCAACCTGGCGATCCTGCTCTTCACCTACAAGTGGCCGATCTTCGGCCGCACCTACGTCCCGTTCACCGAGAACCCCGCGCAGTGGGCCAACACCCTCATCCCGGCGTGGTGTTCGCTCGCCCTGCTGTACTCCGCGATCTACGCCCGGCTCACCCGCTCGGGCATGCTGGAGACGATGAACGAGGACTTCATCCGCACGGCCCGCTCGAAGGGCCTGCCCGAACGCACGGTCGTCGTCCGGCACGGCCTGCGGGCCGCCCTCACTCCGATCATCACCGTCTTCGGCATGGACCTCGGCCTGCTGCTCGGCGGTGCGGTGATCACCGAGTCCGTGTTCTCGCTGCCCGGCGTCGGCCAGTACGCGGTGCAGGGCATCTCCGACAACGACCTGCCGAAGATCCTCGGCGTGACCCTGCTCGCCGCCATCTTCGTCGTCATCGCAAATCTCCTGGTGGACGTGCTCTACGCCGCCGCCGACCCGCGGGTGAGGCTCTCGTGACCGAACTCTCCAAGACCGCCACGGGCGAGACCGCCACCGCCAAGGCGCCCTCGGCCTTCCTGGAGGTCCGCGACCTCAAGGTGCACTTCCCGACCGACGACGGCATCGTCAAGTCCGTCGACGGGCTCTCCTTCTCGGTGGAGAAGGGCAAGACCCTCGCCATCGTCGGCGAGTCCGGCTCCGGCAAGTCGGTCACCTCGCTCGCCGTCATGGGCCTGCACCGCCTCGGCGCGCGCGGCAAGAACGTGCGGATGGCCGGCGAGATCTGGCTGAACGGCAAGGAACTGGTCGGCGCCTCCCCGGACGAGGTGCGCAAGCTCCGCGGCCGCGAGATGGCGATGATCTTCCAGGACCCGCTGTCCGCGATGCACCCCTACTACAAGGTCGGCGACCAGATCGTCGAGGCCTACCGGGTGCACCACAAGGTCAGCAAGAAGGAAGCCCGCAAGCGCGCCATCGAGATGCTCGACCGCGTCGGCATCCCCGAGCCGGCCAAGCGCGTCGACGGCTACCCGCACGAGTTCTCCGGCGGTATGCGCCAGCGCGCCATGATCGCCATGGCCCTGGTGAACAACCCCGAGCTGCTCATCGCGGACGAGCCGACCACCGCCCTTGACGTGACCGTCCAGGCGCAGATCCTCGACCTGATCCGCGATCTGCAGAAGGAGTTCGGCTCCGCGGTCATCATGATCACGCACGACCTCGGCGTGGTCGCCGAGATCGCCGACGACGTCCTCGTGATGTACGGCGGCCGCTGCGTGGAGCGCGGTCCGGCCGCCGAGGTCTTCGAGAAGCCCCAGCACCCCTACACCTGGGGCCTGCTCGGCTCGATGCCCCGCATCGACCGCGAGACCTCCGAGCGGCTCATCCCGGTCAAGGGCCAGCCGCCGAGCCTCATCAACATCCCCTCGGGCTGTGCCTTCCACCCGCGCTGCCCGTACGCGGACATCCCCGCGGAGAACGTCAGCCGCACGGTGCGCCCCGAGCTGGAGCTGGTCGGCGCCGGACACTGGTCCGCCTGCCACCTGTCGGCCGAGGACCGTGAGCGGATCTGGACCGAAGAGATTGCGCCGAAGCTGTGAGTGAGACGAAGAAGACGGACCCCGCCGCGAAGGCCGAGGTCCCCGAGCAGGCGTCGGCTCCGGACGAGCGAGAGGTGCTGCTCAAGGTCGAGAACCTGACCAAGCACTTCCCGATCAAGAAGGGCATCCTGCGCCGCCAGGTCGGCGCGGTGAAGGCCGTCGACGGCATCGACTTCGAGGTGCGCAAGGGCGAGACCCTGGGCGTCGTCGGCGAGTCGGGCTGCGGCAAGTCGACCATGGGCCGGGTCATCACCCGCCTCCAGGACCCGACCGGCGGCAAGATCACCTTCGAGGGCCGGGACATCACGCGGCTGTCCGTCGGGGACATGCGCCCGATGCGCCGCGACATCCAGATGATCTTCCAGGACCCGTACGGCTCCCTGAACCCCCGTCACACCATCGGCTCGATCGTCTCGGCGCCCTTCCGGCTCCAGGGCGTCGAGCCCGAGGGCGGGGTGAAGAAGGAGGTCCAGCGGCTGCTCGAACTGGTCGGTCTGAGCCCCGAGCACTACAACCGCTACCCGCACGAGTTCTCCGGCGGCCAGCGCCAGCGCATCGGTATCGCCCGCGCGCTCGCCCTGAAGCCGAAGCTGGTCGTGGCCGACGAGCCGGTGTCCGCGCTGGACGTGTCGATCCAGGCGCAGGTCGTCAACCTCATGGACGACCTCCAGCAGGAGCTGGGCCTGACCTACGTCATCATCGCGCACGACCTCTCCGTCGTCCGGCACGTCTCGGACCGGATCGCGGTGATGTACCTCGGCAAGATGGTCGAACTGGCCGATCGCAACGCGCTGTACGAGGCGCCGATGCACCCGTACACCAAGGCGCTGATGTCGGCGGTGCCGGTGCCGGACACCAAGCGCCGGGGCCAGAAGAGCGAGCGCATCCTGCTGCGCGGCGACGTGCCCTCGCCGATCGCCCCGCCGTCGGGCTGCCGCTTCCACACCCGGTGCTGGAAGGCGACGGAGATCTGCCGGACGACCGAGCCGCAGCTGCTGGAGCTGAAGCCGGGCCAGCGGGTCGCCTGCCACCACCCGGAGAACTTCGCCGACCAGGCCCCGCAGGACACGGTCCTGCTGTCGGCGGCGAAGGAGGCGTCGGAGCTGGTGCCGGACGCGCTGATCTCCGGGCGTCCGGAGGGCGCGGCGGAATCCGAGGCCGAGGCCGAGTCCGAGGCCGAGACCCCGGCCGCGGCGGAGTCCGAGGCCAAGTCCGATTCCGGGGCCAAGTCTGAGGTCGAGTCCGAGGTCGAGGTCGAGTCCGAGGTCGAGTCCGAGGCCCCGGCGGAGTCGAAGCCGGAGGCGGCGGAGGACGCTCCCGAGGCCACGTCCGAGGCCGAGGACGCCACTGACTCCGAGGTCGAGGCCGAGGCCGGATCGGAGCCGGAGGCCGCCTCCGCGGAGGAGTCCGAGCCCGAGGCCGCCTCCGCGGAGGAGTCCGAGCCGGAGGCCGCCACCGACTCCGACCCGGAGCCCGAAGCCGCACCGGAGCCGGAGCCGGAGTCCGAGCCGGAGCCCGAGTCCGAGGCCGACGAGACCCCCAAGGCCCGGAAGCCGAAGGGCAAGTAGCCGGGAAACGGCCGAGCAAGGGCATGTGTATGCCTGAACGGGAGAGTGCGGAGTCGTCCGAAAGGGACGACTCATGGCACTCTCCCGTTCGGCATGTGCGGGGCCCGGCCGCCGCCGCGGCCTCCTTCCTCCCGATCGCCGCAACGGAGCGGAGGCGCGGTTCAGTCGTGACGGCGACGAGGTCACCGTCCCCCCGCGCCGCCCGCCGACCGGGAACCGGCGCTTCACCCTGCGGGTCACCCACGGCGGCGTACCCAGCCCCTCACCGGCCCCGTCGACCACCCCGCCGGCACCTGGCTGTTCACCACAGGTAAACCCGCCCTGTGAGCCTGGCTTTGTAAGGTTCAGCCCGCTGGACAGGTGAGAATGTCAGGGTGCAGCTCCAACAGTTCTTCAGCCCCTCCGTCCAGCACACGCTCGACGTGATCGGCATCTTCGTCTTCGCGATCTCCGGCGCGCTGCTGGCCGTCCGGAAGAACTTCGACGTGTTCGGCATCGCCGTGCTCGCCGAGGTCACCGCGCTGGGCGGGGGACTCTTCCGCGACGTGGTGATCGGGGCCGTGCCCCCGGCGGCCTTCACGGACCTCGGGTACTTCCTCACGCCGCTGCTCGCCACGCTCGTCGTCTTCTTCCTGCACCCGCACGTGGAGCGGATCCAGACGGCGGTGCTGGTCTTCGACGCGGCCGGCCTCGGCCTGTTCTGCGTCAGCGGCACGACGAAGGCGTACGGCTACGGCCTCGGCCTGACCGCCTCGGCGACGCTCGGCCTCGCCACCGCGGTCGGCGGCGGTGTGCTGCGCGACGTGCTCGCCAACGAGGTGCCCTCGCTGCTGCGCTGGGACCGCGACCTGTACGCGGTCCCGGCGATGGTCGGCGCGGGCATGGTGGTGCTGTGCATCCGCTACGACGCGCTGACCCCCCTCACCAGTGGGTTCGCGGCCGTCACCGCTTTTGTGCTGCGCCTGCTCGCGATGCGGTACCACTGGCGAGCTCCGCGCGCGTGGAACCGCCGGTCGACGGTGACCGAGGAGTAGTACCGGCGGCGCCGGCCGTTCCCGCGGGGGTTCCGATGCCGGTCCCGGGGGTCCCGGTGACCGAGTGGTCCCGGCCCTTGGCGTGGTTCTGGCCCATCTGGAGGGTGAGCCAGCGGAACACCGCGGGCACCTGGGGCCGCCACAGCGCCATCGTGTGACCGCCCGCGCTGCGCGGCAGGAAGACCACGTGCACGGTGGTCGGCGCCTTGGCGACGGACTCCAGCGCCATGCCCGCCTCGTAGCCGTCGCCGGACTCGCCGGAGACGTAGAGCGCGACGGGCGGCGGCACCGCGGCCTTCTTCAGCAGCAGGTACGGGTTGTTCTCGGCGCGCAGGGCGGGGTTCTGGGCGGCGAGGGAGTTGCGCTCGCCGATCGGGTCGTTGTAGCCCGACATGCTCACCGCGGCCCGGTACCGGTCCGGGTGCGCCACGGCCAGCTTGACCGCGCACTGGGCGCCGGCCGAGTACCCGGCGATGGCCCAGCCCTGCGGGGCCGGCTGGGCGCGGAAGTTGTCCGTGACCATCTTGGGTACGTCGATGCTGAGCCAGGTGTCCGCGTTGACCTGCCCCGGGATGTTGGCACAGCCGGTGTCCACGCCGGCCAGCAGGTTGGTGCGCGGGGCGACCATGATGAAGGGGGCCACCTGGCCGCTCTCCATCAGCGGCAGCAGCTGCTCATGGGCCTTCATCGAGCCGAACCAGGCCCGCGCCGAGCCGGGGTAACCGGGCAGGACCTCGACCACCGGGAACTTCTTGTGCCGGTAGGCCGGCTCGCCGTACTGCGGCGGCAGCCAGACGTAGACCTCGGCGTTGACGCCCGAGACCCGGCCCTTGAGCTGGGTGACGCGGACCCCGCCGGCGGCGTGCATGCCGGGCCCCGTGGCCTGGGTGAAGGTCTGCCTGACCTTGGGCAGGCGCTTGACCGCTATGCCGCCGGTGCCGTCGCGGCCGAGGTCGGCGGCCTGCTGGACGTGGTTGCCGGTGCCGAAGAGGTCGGCCCAGTTGTCGTACAGGTTGTTCTGGTTGTTCACCAGCACGAAGACCAGCGTGACGGCCGTACCCTGGGCGAACAGCAGCATCAGTACCCGGGCCGCGGTGCGCAGGTGCTTGGGGCCGCGCATCTTCGACCACAGGAGAAGCGGCAGTATGAGTGCGACCACGGCCAGCACGACGGTCGTGTAGAGGAACGGAGTCCCGGTGAGGCTCATGTCCCGATAGAGGGAAAACGGGGGTCCGAGGTTACGGACGTGTCCTGACACTTACCGAGAAATTGCCGAAGCCTCACCTGTGAGGAGGCCGCGTGCGCGGCGATGACCCCGGGAAAGCTACCGCTTAGTAATTGCCTGTTGTACCGTTCGGTCATGGCAGAAGCAGCTTCCGCGCCCGCCCCGTCGCGGGCCGTGATCGGTGACAGCGAGTTCGACCGTGACACCGCCGTCGTCCGCCGCTCGCCCGGCGTCTACGACATCGACCTGTCGGCCGGCTGGACCATCCTCGGCGCCGTCAACGGCGGCTATCTGCTGGCCGTGCTCGGCCGGGCCCTCGGCGACGCCCTCCCGCACCCGGACCCCTTCAGCATATCCGCGCACTACCTGACCGCGTCGCGCCCCGGCAAGGCCGTGATCCGCACGGAGACCGTGCGTACCGGCCGCACCCTCTCCACCGGTCAGGCGTCCCTCTTCCAGTACGACGACGAGGGCAACGAGGTCGAACGCATCCGGGTCCTCGCCTCCTACGGCGACCTCGCCTCGCTGCCCGACGACGTCCGTACGACCGCGGCGCCCCCGGCGATCCCGCCGCTGGAGGAGTGCTTCGGTCCGGCGGACGGACCCGACCCGCTCAAGGGCACCTCCGCGATCGCCGAGCGCCTGATGCTCGGGCTGGATCCCTCGACCCTCGGCTGGGCGCTCGGCAGGCCCTCCGGCAAGGGCGAGATGCGCGCCTGGTTCGGCCTCGCCGACGGCCGCGACGCCGACCCCCTCTCCCTCCTGCTGGCCGTGGACGCCCTGCCTCCCACCGCCTTCGAGATGGGTCTCAAGGGCTGGGTCCCCACCGTCGAACTGACCGCCCATGTCCGCCACCGCCCCGCACCCGGCCCGCTGCGTGTCTCCATCACCACCCGTAACCTCGCGGGCGGCTTCCTGGAGGAGGACGCGGAGGTCTGGGACAGCGAGGACCGGCTGGTGGCCCAGTCCCGGCAGCTGGCGCGGGTCAGGCTGGCCTGAGCCGGGCCCGCCTGCGGGCCGGGTTCAACGGGCGGGCGCGACGAACTCGGGCTGGTCGAGCAGGCGCAGCCAGCTTCCGTCGGGCTGGCGCCGGGCGACCTGGGCGCGGGCACCGGTCCCGTCCCTCGGCGGGGTCGCGGTGAGCGCGATGTCGCCGCTGACCAGCGTCGGCAGCGGCGGCTCCGGCTCGAAACGGGGACGCCCCGCCAGCACCTTCTCCCACAGCGCCCGGATCGCCTCCCGCCCCACGGTCCGCTCGCCCGGCGGGTAGGCCAGCACCGCGTCCTCCTCGTAGAGCGCGGCGACCCCGGCCGCGTCCCCCGCGTTGGACCGCTCGACGAACAAGCGGGTGATGTCCTCGGGGCGCATGGCCTTCTCGTACTCCGGCACGGCTTCCTCCTGACGTCCGACGTCGACGCGTTCCAGCCTGGCCGCACCCCGGTCAGAAGTCCAACAGATGGAACTTCTGAGAACTAGAATCCCCGCTCATGGAGCTGAGGCAGCTGGAGTACTTCGTCGCGGTCGCCGAGGAGCGGAACTTCACCCGGGCCGCCGAGCGGGTGCACATCAGCCAGTCCGGCGTCAGCGCCCAGATCCGCCAACTGGAGCGGGAGCTGGGGGCCGACCTGTTCGACCGCTCGGCGCGCACCGTCACCCTCACGGTCGCGGGCGAGGCCGCGCTCGAACACGCCCGTGCCGCGCTCGCCGCCGCGGGGGCGGTCGGTCAGGCGGTCGGCGAGGTGACCGATCTGATCCGGGGCCGGCTCACCGTGGGAATGGCCGTCGGTTGCACCGTGGCCCCGCTGTTCGACGCCCTCGCCGCGTTCCACCGGGCGCATCCCGGCGTGGAGATCTCGCTCGTGGAGGACGACTCCGACCGTTTGGCCGAGGGGGTGCGCGCCGGCACCGTCGACCTGGCGCTCGTCGGCGCCGCGGCCACCGCCCCGGAGGGCCTGGACGCACTGACCCTCGTCAGCGAGCGGCTCGTCGCCGCCGTCCCGCCCGGCCACCCCCTGGCCGGACTGCCCCGGGTCCGTCTGTCCGACCTGCTCGCCCACCCGATCGTCTGCATGCCGCCCGGCACCGGCCTGCGCGCGGTGTTCGACCGGGACTGCGCCGCGCGGGGTCTCCACCCCGTGGTCACCCTTCAGGCCACCGCCGCCGACGCCATCGCCGACCTCGCCGCCCGCGGCCTCGCCGTCGCCGTCCTGAGCGAGTCCATGGCGGCCCGCCACGCCGAACGGCTCACCGCGCGCCTGATCGAGGACGCCAGGACGCCCGCGGTGCTCGCGCTGGTGTGGAGGGGGGCGTCCGGCCCCGCGGTGCGTGAGCTGGTGGCGCACGGTCGGCGGGCGTTCGCCGGATAGGCCCCTCGGATGGCATCACGTGGTGCCGCCAGGTGCCACCAGGTGCCATCGGGTGCCACTTTGGCGCATCGTGAGGACTGTCGAGCGCGCTCGGTGTCACCGTGACTCCGGGTGGCGTCCTCGTTCTCCCAGCTCAGAGGTGTTCTCGGGGAGGCGCGGTGTCCTGCGGTGCCTTTCGCCTTGCGCGTGGCGCCATTGTGGTGTCATTATGGCGTCATGGACCTCACCCCCTATGTCGACAACCTCCGGCGCGAACTCTCGGTGGCCGCCGAGGCCGGTGGAGACGAAGCCCGGGAGTTGGCCGAGAGGCTGACGGCTCCGCTGGAGTCGGCGGCTCGGCTGACGATGCTCAACGTGCTGTCCGCGGCGATGGACGAGATCACGCGCGAACTGGCGCCGGGCTCGGTCGATGTGCGGCTGCGGGGGCTGGACCCGGACTTCGTGGTGTCGCTGCCGGACGCCGGGGCGCCCGTGGCGGCGGCCCCGGAGCCGGTCGCGGTGCCGCAGGTGCCCGTCGACACCGACGAGGGGGGTACCGCCCGGGTCAATCTGCGGCTGCCGGCGCAGCTCAAGGCGCGGGCCGAGGAGGCCGCGAGCCGGGAGGGGCTCTCGGTCAACGCCTGGCTCGTGCGAGCCGTGGCGGCGGCGGTCGAGGGCGGCGCCCGGCCGCGCCCGGCGGAGAAGGTCCAGACCATCGGACAGAGCTTCACGGGCTGGGTGCGCTAGCCGCGCCCCACGCCCGACCACTTCACTCACACCGCGTCCCAGCTGCGGGGACGTCCCGAGGACTCATGAGGACGGCACAGCCATGCCTGTTTTCGACACTCCCGAACCGATCTCCGTCACCGCCCATGTGGGCGCCGGTTCCATCCGGTTCATCGCGAGCGACCGCCTCGACACCGCCGTGGAGGTGAGCCCCGGCGGCAAGCGCGGCCGGGACGTGCGGGCCGCCGAGCAGACCGAGGTCGCCTACGCGGGCGGCGTCCTGACCGTCCGGACGAAGGAGCGCACCTTCATCGGACCCACCGGCGCCGTCGAGGTGACGGTCGAACTGCCGACGGGCTCGCGCATCGACGTGAACGGCTCCTGGGTCCAGGTGTTCGGCGAGGGCGGCCTCGGCGAGGCCCGCGTGAAGACCTCGGTCGGCGACGTCCGCCTCGACGAGGCCGGGCCGCTGAGGCTGACCGTCTCCCACGGCTCGATCACCGTCGACCGGGCCGAGGGCGGGGCCGAGATCACCACCAGCTCCGGCAGCCTGCGCGTCGGCACCGTCCACGGCCCCGCCACCCTGAAGAACTCGCACGGCAGCACGGGCGTCGGCGTCGTGACGGGTGATCTGCGGGTGAGCGGCGCCAACGGCGACATCGACATCGAGCGCGCCGAGGGCGACGTCGTCGCGACCACCGCCCACGGCGCCCTGCGGGTCGCCGAAGTCGCGCGCGGCGAGGTCCAGTTGGAGACCTCCTACGGCGCCATCGAGATCGGTGTCCGCGAGGGCACCGCAGCCTGGCTCGACGCCAGCTCCGAGCGCGGGCACGTGCGCAACACGCTCACCGCCGCCGAGGCCCCCGAGCGGACCGAGGACATCGTCAAGGTCCGCGCCCGTACCCGCTACGGCAGCATCGACGTGCGCCGCGCCCGGCACTGAGCCGTCGTACCGGCTCCGCCGACTCGCTCACTCCTCACTCCACTCCAGCCTTCGAACGGGGGGCACCATGCCTTCTTCTGTCATGCCCACACCAAGGCGTCACGGTGGTGCGCAGTCACCCGCCGCCGTCTCCGCCGTCGATCTGCGCAAGTCGTACGGCGACAAGACCGTCCTCGACGGCATCGATCTGCACATCCCGGCCGGAACCGTGTTCGCGCTGCTCGGACCCAACGGGGCCGGCAAGACCACCACCGTGCAGATCCTGTCCACGCTCGTCGCCGCCGACGGCGGGCGGGCCCAGGTCGCGGGCCACGACGTCGCCACCTCGCCGGACGGGGTGCGCGCCGCGATCGGTGTCACGGGGCAGTTCGCCGCGCTCGACGACCTGCTCACCGCCGAGGAGAACCTGCTCCTCATGGCCGACCTGCTCCGCCTCGGCAAGCGCGAAGGGCGCGCCCGCGCGAAGGAACTGCTCGAAACCTTCGGCATCGCGGACGTCGCCCACCAGCGGGCCGCGACCTTCTCCGGCGGCATGCGGCGCCGGCTCGACCTCGCCATGACACTCGTCGGCGACCCCGAGGTGATCTTCCTGGACGAGCCGACGACCGGGCTCGACCCGCGCAGCCGGCGCACCATGTGGGACATGGTGCGGGCGCTGGTCGCGGGCGGTACGACGGTCTTCCTCACCACCCAGTACCTGGAGGAGGCCGACCAGTTGGCCGACCGGATCGCCGTGCTCGACGGCGGCCGGATCGTGGCCGAGGGCACCGCCGACGAGCTGAAGGCGCGCATCCCCGGCAGTCATGTACGGCTGCGGTTCACCGAGTCCGCCGACTACGAGCGCGCGGCCGCCGCCTTCCCCGGGGCCGCCCGGGACGACGACAACCTCGCGCTGCGGGTGGCGGGCGACGCCGGGCTGGACGCGCTGCGCGCCCTGCTCGACCGGCTCGACGCGGCGGGCATCCGGGCCGCCGACTTCTCCGTGCACACCCCCGACCTCGACGACGTCTTCCTCGCCCTGACCGGCGAGGGCACCGCCTCCGGCAGCACCCCGCTTCACCTCAAGGAGACCCGATGAGCACGCTCGCCCACGCCGTGCAGGATTCGAGGACGATGCTGCGGCGCAACCTCAAGCACGCGATCCGCTACCCGTCCGTGGGACTCGGCGCGGCCATGATGCCGATCCTGATGATGCTGCTGTTCGTGTACGCCTTCGGGGGCTCGATCGGCGCGGGCATGGGCGGCCGGGACGCGTACCTCGGCTACCTCACCCCCGGGATCGTCATCATGGGGGTGGCCGCCGGTTCCATGTCGACCTCGATCGCGGTCTGCAACGACATGACCGAGGGCATCATCAACCGCTTCCGCACCATGAACATCACGCGGTCGTCGTTCATGACGGGGCACGTCCTCGGCAGCGTCGTCCAGACGATGCTCTGCTCCGTGCTGGTCGTGGGCGTCGCCCTCGCCATCGGCTTCCGCTCGGGGGCGGGCCCGCTCCAGTGGCTCGCCGCGGCCGGTCTGCTCGCGGCCATCGCGTTCGCGGTGACCTGGCTGTCGGTGGCGCTCGGCCTGATCTCCAAGACGGTCGAGTCGGCGAGCAACAAGCCGCTGCTGATCCAGTTCCTGCCGTTCCTCGGCTCGGCGTTCGTGCCGGCCGGGTCGATGTCGCCGGGGCTGCGCTGGTTCGCCGAGAACCAGCCGTTCACGCCGATGACCGAGACGCTGCGCGGACTGCTCTGCGGCACGGAGATCGGCAACGACGGGTGGATCTCGCTGGCCTGGTGCGCGGGTATCGCCCTGGTCGGCTACCTCTGGTCGAGGTCGCAGTTCAACAGCGGCACCAAGCGCTGAGCCAAGCGGGCCGGGCCGTACGGGAGTTCAGTCCAGCCAGTGGTCCCGGCCGATGGTGATGAGCCGCAACTGCCGGGTGGCCAGCCGGGTCACCCGGTCCCGCTCCTCCGCGGAACCCTCCAGCGCCTCCAGGAACAGGGAGGCGCTGATCAGCATCTGGTCGACGTACAGGCGCGCGAGCATCAGGACGTCGTCGTCGCTCCAGCCCGCCGCCTCGGGGTCCTTGGCCAGCTCGGCCTTCACCTCCAGGGCGAACCGGGCCAGTTGGTCGCCGATGGCCTCGCGCACCGGCTGCACCCCGCCGTGCCGCTCGCGGGCGATGAAGCGGACGTGCGAGGGGTGCGCGGCGACGTAGTGGGCGATCAACTCCACGGCGCGCGAGATGCGTTCCTCGCTGTCGCCGGTCGTGGACACCGTCTCGCGCACCATCGGGTGCAGGCTGCCGAGGGCCTCGTCGACCAGGGCGACACCGAGGTCGGGGATCGAGCGGAAGTGCCGGTAGAAGGCGGTGGGGGCGACGCCGACGGCCCGGGTGACCTCGCGGAGGCCCAGGCTGCTCAGGCTCTGCTCCTCCAGCAGCGCGAGCGCGGCGTCGAGGAACGCCTGCCGGGTCTTCCGCTTCTGGGCCTGCCGGATGCCGAGGGTGTGACTCATGTCATCCAGTTAACAACTGTTCTCTGGAATTGGAAAGCCGTCGGACGCGCTAGACTCGAAGTCAGTGAACAAGTGTTACTACAACTGTTCACCGAAACTTCACAGAGCCTGGAACGCGAGGCATCTCGGAGGGGGATCTGATCCCATGCTGTTCCTCGTCGCCGCACTCATGCTGCTCGGTGTGGTGCTGGGCACCGTCGCCCACGCACCGCTGACCGTCACCGGCGCACTGGCCGCCGTCATCGTCGTCTGGCTCGGCGTCTTCGCCGTCCGCGAGCGGCTCGGCCGCCGCCGGCGCACCTCGGCCAGCTGACCGCCCACCGACCATCAGGAGTCGAGCACCATGCAACTCACCGCACCGGCCACGGGTCGTCCCGCGGCCCCCGCCCGCAACCGCGACGCCGACGGCATGGCCGTCGCGTCCTTCATCCTCGGCCTCCTCGGCCTCCTCGTCCTCAACCTCTTCCTCGGCCCGATCGCCATCGCCCTCGCCGCGGTCTCCCTGTGGCGCGGCACGTCCCGCCGGGGCCGGGCCTACCTGGGCCTCACCCTGGGCGTCGCCGACCTCGCGGTCCTGCTGATCGCGATGCAGATCTCGAACACGGTGTCCTGGAGCCTGTGACACCGGCTGTTCACCGGCCTTGCCCCGCGGCACCCGCACCTCCGCGACCCGGCCGCACCGCCCCTGCCCCCAGCGCCCCCGGCTCCTTGCCGCCTCGGGCCGCGTCCCCGCCACGAGCAACGCGACCGGCCACCGACCGCGGCCGCGCTCCCGCGGTCCGCAGCGGTCGACATGCCCCCGCGACCGACCGCCGATCCCCTTCGGCGAGCGGCTTCCTGTTTCCCACCGTGAGCGGGCCGTGCGCTTCCGCCGCGGTCAGCGGACGGCGCCCGCTTCGGGGTGAGGTCCTTCCCTGCCGTGGACGGCTCCCGGAGATCGCCGCGGCCGGCCTCTCCGCTCCTGCCCGCGTGGCAGCCGCAGGCTCCCGCGTGAGCGGCTGTCGATCTCGGCGGCGTTTCCGTGGCGAGCGGCCGTGGATTCCCTTCGGGGGCGGGCTTCCGCTCCTGCCGCAGTCGTCGACCTGGGCCGGTCCGCCGAGACCGGCTGCCGATCCTCTTCGGGGAAGGGCCTCCTGCTGCGGCTGCGAGTGGGCCGTGCGCTTTCGAGACGGGGGGCCGGCGGCGCCCGCCTCGGGGCACGGTCCTCCCCTGCCGTGGGTGGCTCCCTGTGGCCGGTCTCTCCTGCCGCGGGGCAGCCGCCGGCCGCCGCAACGAGAGGTGGCCCCGATTCCGCCGCCGGCGGTCGGTGCGGTCCCCCGGTGACCGGTCGCGCGGAGCCGCTCGCCCGCTGTGGGCGGACGTTCCGCAGGGCGACGGGCCGCCGCGCGAGCGGAGGGCGGGCGCGGCGGGGAGTGCCGGGCGCCTCGCCGCCGAGCCTGGGACCCCGGTGCGCCACCCGGCCAAAGTAGACTCTCCCCACCATGGCTTACCTCGACCACGCCGCGACCACCCCCATGCTCCCGGAGGCGGCAGAGGCTCTGACCGCACAGTTGGGCGTTACGGGCAACGCCTCCTCCCTGCACGCCTCCGGCCGCCAGGCCCGTCGTACGGTCGAGGAATCCCGCGAGACCCTCGCGGAAGCGCTCGGCGCGCGCCCCAGCGAGGTCGTGTTCACCTCCGGCGGCACCGAGGCCGACAACCTCGCCGTGAAGGGCCTGTACTGGTCCCGCCGCGCCGCCGACCCCGCCCGTACCCGCGTCCTGTCCAGCCCCGTCGAGCACCACGCCGTCCTCGACGCCGTGCACTGGCTCGGCGAGCACGAGGGCGCCACCGTCGAGTACCTGCCCGTCGACGCCCACGGCCGCGTCCACCCGGACACCCTGCGCGAGGCCATCGCCCGCAATCCCGAGGACGTCGCGCTGGCCACCGTGATGTGGGCCAACAACGAGATCGGCACGATCATGCCGATCCGTGAACTCGCCGACGTCGCCGCCGAGTTCGGTATTCCCCTGCACGCCGACGCCGTCCAGGCCGTCGGTCAGGTCCCCGTCGACTTCGGTGCCTCCGGCCTCGCCGCGATGACCGTCTCCGCCCACAAGATCGGCGGCCCCTACGGCATCGGCGCCCTGCTGCTGGGCCGCGAGTACACCCCCGTACCGGTCCTGCACGGAGGCGGCCAGGAGCGGCACGTGCGCTCCGGCACCCTCGACGTCCCCGCCATCGCCTCCTTCGCCGTCGCCGGCCGCACGGCCACCCGGCAGCGCGAACGGTTCGCGCGGGAAGTGGGCGCCCTGCGCGACCAGTTGACCGACGCCGTGCGCGCCGCCGTACCGGACGCCGTGCTCGGCGGCGACCCCGCGCCCGGCGGCCGGCTGCCCGCCAACGCGCACTTCACCTTCCCCGGCTGCGAGGGCGACTCCCTGCTGCTCCTGCTGGACGCCCAGGGCATCGAGTGTTCCACCGGCTCCGCCTGCACGGCGGGTGTCGCCCAGCCCAGCCACGTCCTGCTCGCCATCGGCGTGGACCCGGACCTGGCGCGCGGCACCCTGCGCTTCTCCCTCGGCCACACCTCCACCCAGGCGGACGTGGACGCGGTCGCCAAGGCCATCGGCCCGGCGGTGGAACGCGCCCGCGCGGCCGGTCTCACCTGACCCCCGTCGAGAGCGCATGAAGCGACCTACGAGGCGGGTTCCCTTCGCCGGCATTGTCCGGATCAGGTATCTGGGGGTCGCCTTCCGGTCTCGCGACCTTCCAGCCTCTCAGCCCGAGCGTCGACGTCGGCACCAGCGGATCCCTCGCGGTCTCACGCTGAAGTCGGCTACTCCGCTTGAACTCCCTCACTCGTCCCGTAGGTCTACTTAAAGAATAGACCCACCCATACCAGACATAAAGGGCCTGATCCATGATTTTTCCGGGGTCCGGTGACCGCCGCCCGGTTCCCGCCGCCCCGTACTCTGGAAGCGTTATGACTGAGACTCCGCAGCGCCCCCTCCGCGTCCTCGCCGCCATGTCCGGCGGGGTCGACTCCGCCGTCGCCGCCGCGCGCGCCGCGGAAGCGGGCCATGACGTCACCGGCGTCCATCTCGCGCTCTCCGCGAACCCCCAGTCCTTCCGTACCGGCGCGCGGGGCTGTTGCACCATCGAGGACTCCCGCGACGCCCGCCGCGCCGCCGACGTCATCGGCATCCCCTTCTACGTCTGGGACCTCGCCGACCGCTTCCGCGAGGACGTCGTCGAGGACTTCATCGCCGAGTACGAGGCCGGCCGCACCCCCAACCCCTGCCTGCGCTGCAACGAGAAGATCAAGTTCGCCGCGCTCCTGGACAAGGCGCTCGCCCTCGGCTTCGACGCCGTCTGCACCGGCCACTACGCCAAGGTGCTCGTCGGACCGGACGGCTCCCGCGAACTGCACCGCGCCTCCGACATGGCCAAGGACCAGTCGTACGTCCTCGGCGTCCTGGACGAGAGGCAGCTCGCGCACGCGATGTTCCCGCTCGGCGACACGGTCACCACCAAGGAGGAGATCCGTGCCGAGGCCGAGCGCCGCGGCCTCGCGGTGGCCAAGAAGCCCGACTCGCACGACATCTGCTTCATCGCCGACGGCGACACCCAGGGCTTCCTCGCCCAGCGGCTCGGCAAGGCCGAGGGCGACATCGTGGACGAGTCCGGCGCCCGTCTCGGCACGCACGAGGGGGCGTACGGCTTCACGATCGGCCAGCGCAAGGGCCTGCGCATCGGCACCCCGGCCCCCGACGGCAAGCCGCGCTACGTCCTCGACATCTCCCCGGTCACCAACACCGTCACCGTCGGCCCGGCCGCCGCCCTGGACGTCACCGCCCTCACCGCGATCAAGCCCCGCTGGTGCGGCACCGCCCCCACCGCCCCGGGCAGCTACACCGCCCAGCTGCGCGCCCACGGCGGCGAGACCGAGGTGACCGCGGAGCCCGTCGACGGCGAACTGCGCGTCACCTTCACCGAACCGGTCCGCGGCGTCGCCCCCGGCCAGGCGATCGTCCTGTACGACGGCACGCGCGTCGTCGGCTCCGCCACGATCGCCTCCACCACGCGGGCGACGACGGCGGCGTAGGCCCGCCCGACCCGCGAAGAACCCGGCTACCCCGCGAAGAACCCGGCCAGCACCGGGCCGAGCACCTCGGGCTCCACCATGTGGGTCTGCCCCTCCAGGACCCGGTACTCGCCCCGGGGTGCCGCGTCCGCGATGTCCCGGCCGGCCTGCCGCATCCACTCGGGGCTCGCGCCGCCCGCGACCACCAGCAGGGGCACGGCGACGGACGCCAGCCGGGCGCGGGGGAGCAGTCCGTCGCCCATCACGGCGTCGTCGTACGCGAGGCTCGGTGCGACGGCCTCCATGCCGGGCCACATGGGGGACTGGCGGGCACGCTGGATCATCTCCTCGCCGAGCCCGGTGAGCCGCAGGAACAGCTCGACCGCGTCCCCGCGCCTGCCCTCCCCGAGCGCCCGCCCGAGGTCCCGCTTGTACGCGGCCTCGCGCTCGGCGCCGCCCGGCAGGTGATCCGCGTACGGGACCTCGTACACCGCCGTACGGGTGAACGGCAGCCCGCTCGCCGACGCCTCCAGGGCCAGCGCGCCGCCCGAGGAGACGCCGAACAGCGCGGCGTCGCCGCCGACCGCGTCCAGCAGCGCGGCCAGGTCCTCGACCTCGCGCTTCACCGCGTACGGCGCCGTGTCGCCGCTCCTGCCGCGGCCCCGGCGGTCGTAGACGACGGCCGTGCAGTGGTCCGCGAGCCGCTCGGCCAGGGGGGCCAGGGTGCCGCCGGTGGACATCGCGCCGCTCACCAGGATCACCACGGGCCCCCGGCCGGTCACCGAGTAGACGAGGGGGGTGCCGTCGCGGGAAGTCGTCTTCTTGTCCATGTCCGTGCAGACTGCCGCACGACGGCGGACTCACCGGTCACGACACGTCGACGTCGTAGAAGCAGAGGTGGTCCTTGATCGGCGCGACGTCCGGTTTCGGCTCCGGGTACGCCCAGGCGAGATCGGGCGCGCCGGGCAGCGACCAGTAGGACGCCGTGCCCTTGAACGGGCAGACCGTGTGGGTCTCCGAGGGGGTCAGCAGGTCGAGGCGTACGTCCTCGGCCGGGATGTAGTACCGCACCGGGCAGCCCGTCTCACGCAGCAGCAGGGGGCGGTCGGTCTCCGCGAGCACCTGGTCGCCGTGCACCACGCGCACGTGCCGCTCGCCGGCTTCGATGGTGATGGTGTGTCCTTCGGCCATACCTGGACAGCACCGTCGGGCGAGCGGTTCTTCCCGCGTACGGTAGGTGTCATGAACATCTGCGTCTTCCTCTCCGCCGCCGACCTCGACGAGCGGTACACCCGCCCCGCCCGCGAGTTCGCGAAACTGCTCGGCAAGGGTGGCCACACCCTGGTCTGGGGCGGCTCCAACGTCGGTCTGATGAAGGTCGTCGCCGACGGGGTGGAGGAGGCGGGCGGCCGGCTGGTCGGCGTGTCCGTGGAGTTCCTGGCCAACAAGACGCGGCCCGCCGCCGACGAGATGGTGATCGCCTCCGACCTCGCCGAGCGCAAGAAGCTGCTGCTGGCGAAGGCCGACGCCGTGGTGATCATGGTGGGCGGCACCGGCACGCTGGACGAGGCGACGGAGATCCTGGAGCTGAAGAAGCACGGCCGCACGCAGAAGCCGGTGGTGCTGCTGAACACGGCCGGTTTCTACGACGGCCTGCGCGAGCAGTTCCGCCGCATGGAGGAGGAGGGCTTCCTGCCCCGCCCCCTGGCCGAGCTGGTGTTCTTCGCGGAGGAGCCGGTCGGGGCGCTGGCCTACCTGGAGGAGCAGGCGGGCATCCGCTGATGCGAGCATGGCGGGTATGGCTACACATGTGATCACCGGGGCCGGTTCCGGCATCGGCGCGGCCGTCGCCCGCCGGCTGCACGCACGCGGCGACGAACTCGTCCTGCACGCGCGGGACGCGGGCCGGGCGAAGGAACTGGCCGCGGAGTTCCCGGGGGCGCGCACCCTGGTGGGCGACCTCGCGGAACCGGACCGGCTCTCCTGGGCGTTCTCCCACCAGACGCTGCCGGAACGGGTGGACTCCCTGCTGCACATCGCGGGCGTGGTGGACCTCGGCGAGGTCGGCGACCTGACGCCGAAGTCCTGGCACCACCAGCTCTCCGTCAACCTCGTCGCCCCCGCCGAGCTGACCCGCCTGCTGCTGCCCCAACTGCGCGTCGCCCGCGGCCACGTGCTCTTCGTCAACTCCGGCGCCGGCCTTTCCGCCCACGCGGGCTGGGCCGCCTACGCCGCCTCCAAGCACGGCCTCAAGGCCCTCGCCGACGCCCTCCGCCAGGAGGAACACGCCGCCGGCCTCCGCGTCACCTCCGTCTACCCCGGGCGCACCGCCAGCCCGATGCAGGCCAAGGTGCACCAGCAGGAGGGCAAGGAGTACGACGAGTCCCGGTGGATCGATCCCGAGTCGGTGGCCACGACCATCCTGATGGCGCTGGATCTGCCGCGGGACGCGGAGGTCAACGACCTGACGGTCCGACCGGGCCGCTGACCGGGCCTACGGGTTCCGTAGGCTTCCCTGGTGAGCGAAAACAGCGTGTTCAGGTTCGCCGGGGCCACCGGGATCGGGTCCATGCCCGGTGGCGACGCCCGGGAGGCCGCCAAGACCGTCACCGGGTCCTTCGAGGACTTCCCGTACCTGCCCGAGCTGCCCGCCCGGGGGCCCGGCGCCGACATGATCGGCCGCACCGCCGGGATGCTGGTCGAGCTGTACGCGCGCGTGGAGCCCAGCGGGTGGCGGATCGGGGACCGGCCGGGAAGGGACACCCGGCGGGCGCGGGCCTGGCTGGGGGAGGACCTGGACGCCCTGGAGGAGTTCACCCAGGGGTACGAGGGAGACCTGAAGGTGCAGGCGGTCGGGCCGTGGACGCTCGCCGCCGCCCTGGAGCTGAGGAACGGCGAGGCCGTCCTCTCCGACCCCGGGGCCTGCCGCGACCTGGCCGCCTCCCTCGCCGAGGGGCTGCGGCTCCACCTCGCCGAGGTCCGGCGCCGTGTTCCCGGCGCCCGGATCGTGCTCCAGCTCGACGAGCCGTCCCTGACCGCCGTACTGCGCGGTCAGGTCCGTACCGCCAGCGGCTACCGCACCCACCGCGCCGTGGACCGCCAGCTCGTGGAACACACCCTGCGCGAGGTCGTCGGGGCCCACGGGAACGGCCCGGTCGCCGTCCACTCCTGCGCCCCCGACGTCCCCTTCGCCCTGCTGCGCAGGGCGGGCGTCGCCGCCGTGTCCTTCGACTTCGCGCTCCTCACCGAGCGTGACGACGACGCGATCGGCGAGGCCGTCGAGGCCGGTACCCGCCTGTTCACGGGTGTCGTGCCGGGCACGGACGGCCCGTTGTCAGACCCTGCCGGTAGCGTCATGGGTGTCAGGACGTTGTGGCGCAGGCTGGGGCTGAACCCGGGCCTGCTCGCCGAGGCGGTCACCCTCACCCCGGCGTGCGGCCTCGCGGGCGCTTCCCCCGCCTACGCGCGCCAGGCGCTCGCGCACTGCGTCCGGGCGGCGAGATCCCTCGCGGACAACCCAGAGTAACGGGAGGACAACACGGTGGCCGGCGACAAGCAGGCGGAGACCACGGCGGTGCCCGCCGAGGCCCGCGACAGGCACGCGCAGCTGGCGGAGCAGGTCGAGGAGCACCGCTTCCGGTACTACGTGAAGGACGCTCCGGTCATCAGCGACGCGGAGTTCGACCAGCTCCTGAAGTCCCTGGAGGCCCTGGAGGAGCGGTATCCCGAGCTGCGGACCCCCGACTCGCCCACCCAGAAGGTGGCGGGGTCGTACGAGACGGAGTTCACCGCGGTCGAGCACCGCCGGCGCATGCTCTCCCTCGACAACACCTTCAACGACGACGAACTGGCCGCCTGGGCCGACCGCGTCGCCCGCGAACTCGGCGACCAGGAGTACCACTTCCTGTGCGAGCTGAAGGTCGACGGCCTCGCCGTCAACCTCACGTACGAGCACGGCCGCCTGACCCGCGCCGCGACCCGCGGTGACGGCCGCACCGGCGAGGACATCACGCCCAACGTCCGGACGATCACCGACATCCCCGACCGGCTGCACGGTGACAAGGTCCCCGACCTGGTGGAGATCCGCGGCGAGGTGTACTTCCCGATGGAGAAGTTCCTCGAACTGAACGAACGCCTGGTCGCGGCCGGCGACAAGCCCTTCGCCAACCCCCGCAACGCCGCCGCCGGTTCGCTGCGCCAGAAGGACCCCCGCGTCACCGCCACCCGCCCCCTGCACATGGTGGTGCACGGCATCGGCGCCCTGGAGGGCTTCAGCGGCATGACCCGCCTCTCGCAGGCGTACGACCTCCTCAGGACCTGGGGCCTGCCCACCTCCCCGCACAACCGGGTGGTCGACGACCTCGACGGCGTACGGCGGTTCATCGCGCACTACGACGGCGAGAACCGCCACTCGGTGGAACACGAGATCGACGGCGCCGTCATCAAGCTGGACGAGATCCGCCTCCAGGGCCGCCTCGGCTCCACCGCGCGCGCCCCCCGCTGGGCCATCGCCTACAAGTACGCGCCGGAGGAGGTCAACACCAAGCTCATCGACATCAAGGTGGGCGTCGGCCGCACCGGCCGCGTCACGCCGTACGCCCAGGTCGAACCGGTCACGGTCGCGGGCAGCGAGGTCGAGTTCGCCACCCTGCACAACCAGGAGGTCGTCAAGGCCAAGGGGGTGCTGATCGGCGACACGGTCGTCCTCCGCAAGGCAGGCGACGTCATCCCGGAGATCCTCGGCCCGGTGGTCGACCTGCGCGACGGCAGCGAGCGGGAGTTCGTGATGCCCGGCGAGTGCCCCGAGTGCGGCACCCCGCTGCGGCCCATGAAGGAGGGCGACATCGACCTCCGCTGCCCCAACGCCCGTACGTGCCCGGCCCAGTTGCGCGAGCGCGTCTCCTACCTGGCGGGCCGCGCGTGCCTGGACATCGAGAACTTCGGGGAGGTGGCCGCCGCCGCGCTCACCCGCCCCCTGGAGCCGGCCGAGCCGCCGCTGGTGGACGAGGGCGACCTGTTCGACCTGACGGTGGAGAAGCTGCTGCCCATCAAGGCCTATGTCCTCGACCCGGACAGCGGTCTGCCCAAGCACGACCCCAAGACCGGCGAGGAGAAGGTCGTCACGGTCTTCGCCAACCAGAAGGGCGAGCCGAAGAAGAACACCCTCGCGCTGCTGGAGAACATCGAGGCCGCCAAGTCCCGTCCGCTCGCCCGTTTCCTGAACGGACTGTCCATCCGGCACGTCGGCCCGGTCGCCGCCCAGGCGCTCGCCCGCGAGTTCCGCTCCGTCGACCGCATCGAACAGGCCACGGAGGAGGAGCTGGCGGCCGTCGACGGCGTCGGCCCCATCATCGCCGCCGCGGTCAAGGAGTGGTTCACCGAGGAGTGGCACCGCGAGATCATCCGCAAGTGGAAGGCCGCCGGGGTCCCGCTGGAGGACCAGGTCAGCGGGGAGGCGGAGGGTCCGCGTCCGCTGGAGGGGCTCACCGTCGTGGTCACCGGCACGCTGGAGGACTTCACCCGGGACGGCGCCAAGGAGGCGTTGCAGAGCCGCGGCGCCAAGGTGACCGGCTCGGTGTCGAAGAAGACCTCGTTCGTGGTCGTGGGCGACAACCCGGGATCGAAGTACGACAAGGCCGTGCAATTGAAGGTTCCGGTGCTCGACGAGGACGGATTCGGCGTCCTGTTGGAGCGGGGTCCGGACGCCGCGGCCGAAGTCGCGCTTCCGACCGAGGAGTAGCGGTTGAAGGCCACCCGTTCGGCGCATACCAGTTGCATACGGGTGGCCCCGGGCGCATTCGGGCAACCGCCGACGACCGGTGCCCGTGGAAGCCCTGCGCGGCCTAGTGTTGAGTAGTGCACCTGCCGTGCCCGGCGGCGGTCGGGGGCATTTCCCTGCCCGCCGTGGGCGCGGCAGGGGTTTCTTCAGCGCGAAGCCGTCGATGGTGTCGGACATCGGGCCGCGTGGCGCGGGCACCGCCGGCTGTGAGAGGGACGGGAATGGAACCGACCGAGAGCGTCGCCCCGGACTCACGGCTGCGCCTGCGCCGCCGCGCGCTCGCCTGGCGGGAGAACCTGAGGCCGGTACGCGAGGGCGGCCGTACCCGGCCGCGCGGCCGCGCGGCCGCGGCCGGCTCCGCTGCCCCGCCGCACACCCGCGTACCGCTCGCCATCGAACCCGCGCCCGGCCTGGTCGGCGCGGGCGTCGGCATCGGCGGTGACCAGGAGCCCGGCCGGCGGCTGCCCTGGCCCGCGCTGCCCACGGCCGTCACCGCGGCCGCCGCGCTCGTCCTGTGTGCCGGTTTCCTCCGCGCCTTCGGCGGCCGGCACGCCCTCTTCCCGTGCGGCACCGTCGGCTGGTCGCTGGCCCTGCTCACCGGGATCATCGTCGGCCACCTCGTCATGCTGGGCCGCGCCCGCTGGTGGGGCGGCACCGGCTCCGGCGCCGCGCTCACCCTCGCCGTGCTGCTGCTCTACGGCTGGGTGCCCGCCGGCCTGGTCAGCCTCACCGTCGTCGTCCTGGTCGGCATCGCCCGCCGGCACCGCCGGCGCCAGGGCGTGCTGCACGGCGCGGCGGACATCCTCGGCATCGCGGTGGCCGCCCTGCTGCTCGGCGCGCTCGGCCGGGTGCCCAGCGTGGAGCAGCCCTGGCGGACGCACAGCTGGAGCCTCGCCGCCGCGCCCGAGGTGGTGCTCGCCGCCGTCGCCTATCTCGTCGTCAGCCGCGGCCTGCTCTGGTACCTGAACGCACCGCGCGAGCACGGACTGCCCACCATCCCGCGCCCCGCCCTGGTCAGACAGGGCCTGGTGGCCGTGGCGCTGCTCGGTATCGCGCCGCTGCTGTGCGTGGTCGCCGACGTCCGGCCGGTCCTGCTGCCGCTGTTCGCCATCCCCCTCATCGCCCTCGACTCCGCCCTGTGGATGGCCCGTGCCCGCGCCGAGGAGCAGCTGCGTGACCCGCTGACCGGGCTGCCCAACCGGCAGTGGCTCCAGGAGCGGATCTGGACCGCGTTGGACGACGCCGATCGCATCGACGCCCGTTCCGC
Source organism: Streptomyces sp. NPDC001056 (assembly GCF_053598955.1). Taxonomy (NCBI): domain Bacteria; kingdom Bacillati; phylum Actinomycetota; class Actinomycetes; order Kitasatosporales; family Streptomycetaceae; genus Streptomyces; species Streptomyces sp. NPDC001056. Next base: position 63,348 of record NZ_JBSFLI010000033.1, read on the forward strand.
GCTGATGCTGATCGACCTCGACCGCTTCCGTTCGGTCAACGACACCCTCGGTCATCTCGCCGGTGACCGGCTGCTGCTGCAGATCGCCGAGCGGCTGCGGCTCGCCCTGCCACGCGGCGCCGAGGCGGCCCGGCTCGGCGGCGACGAGTTCGCGGTCTTACTGCCCGTCGCCGACTCCACCACGTCGGCGATGCGGGTCGCGCGCGGCCTCGTCACCGCGTTGAGTTCCCCGCTCGACCTCGACGGCCTCACCCTCGTGCTGGAGGCCAGCGCCGGGGTCGCCGTCTTCCCGGACCACGCGAAGGACGCGGAGGGGCTGCTGCGGCGCGCCGACGTGGCCATGTACCAGGCGAAGCGGGACCGTACGGGCGTCGAGGTGTACGAGTCCAAGCGGGACTCCAACACCCCGGACCGGCTCGGGCTGCTCGGTGATCTGCGCCGGGCGCTGGACGCGCACGAGGTGCAGCTGCACTACCAGCCCAAGGTGCGCTTCGACGGTCAGGTGGCCGGTCTTGAGGCGCTGGTGCGGTGGGTGCATCCCGAGCGCGGGAAGGTGCCGCCGGACGAGTTCATCGCGATCGCCGAGTCCTCCGGGCTGATGCCCCACCTCACCGAGTACGTGCTGGAGACCGCGCTCGAACAGGTCGCCCGGTGGCGGTCCCAGGGCATCCGGGTGCCGGTCGCGGTCAACGTCTCGCCGCGCGATGTGCACACGCCGGGTTTCGCGGGGTCGGTCGCGGCACGGCTGGCGCGGCACGGCGTGCCGGCGGGCGCGCTGCAACTGGAGATCACCGAGCATGTGCTGCTGGAGGACCCGCAGCGGGCCGCGGACACGCTCGCGGCGCTGACCGGGCACGGCGTGAAGATGTCCCTGGACGACTTCGGCACCGGCTACTCCTCCCTGGTGCACCTGCGGCGGCTGCCGGTCAGCGAGCTGAAGATCGACCGCTCGTTCGTGGCCCGGCTGGCCGTGGACGCGGAGGACGCGGAGATCGTGCGCTGCACCGTCGACCTCGCGCACTCGCTGGGGCTGCTGGTCGTCGCGGAGGGCGTGGAGGACGACGAGACCTGGGAGCGGCTGCGGGACCTCGGCTGTGACGCGGTGCAGGGCTGGCTGGTCGCGGCGGCGATGCCGGCGGAGGAGACGACGTCGTGGCTCCGCTTCCGCCAGGGCAGCACGGGTTCCCCCACGCGCTCGCCCGCGACCGCCGAGGGAGAGGTGACAGCCGTCGGCGACCGCGGGCAGTGAGGACGGCGCGACCACGGCCAGCAGTTCGCCGAAGGCCTCCTGGAGCGGGGGCGGGGCCTGCGGGGTGGCGAAGGGGCGGTCCACCAGATGGGTGAACATCGCGTCGTAGAGGGCGGGGCGGCCCCGGGCGAACGAGGTGTAGGTCCGGGCGACCGCCGGGAGGGACTCGCGCGTGCCCCGCGCGCTCGCGCGGGCCTGTCGTAGCTCCCGCGCGATGTCGACGCAGCCGTCGACCGCGACCGCCGCCGGATTCCAGCGATGCCAGGCAACCTGTCGCTGCTCTGTGAGCTAGCACTGCTAGGGAACACGGGAGAAGCCATGACCATCGCCGCGTACACGCTGGCCGTCCTGCTCGACCTGTTCTGCCTGTTCCTCGGCTACCGCTTCTGGTTCCAGCCCGCCCCCGCCGCCGTCGGCTACGGCGCCTTCCTGGCGGTCAAGGGCCTCAGGGACGGCGCCTTCGGCCTCGTCGGCCTCGTCCTGCTCGCGTTCGTCGGCGCGCGGGCCGAGGCGTGGTTCATGGTCTGCGTGGCCGTCGTCCCGTTCCTCGACACCGTGATAGTCCTGCGCCACGGCGGACCGAAGGCCGTCGCGTTCGGAATTCACCTCGCCACCGCGGCCGTTGTCCTCGTCAGTGCCGCGCTGCTCTTCGCGGCCTGACCGCACCGCACCGTAGGGAGACGCAGATGTCGCTGTTCGTGCCGAGGTTCGAGGAGACCGCGCTGGTGCGGGAGGCCGGGGCCGAGGTGGTCGGCGGGGACCCCGTCGCCATACGGCTGCTGGCGGACAGCGACGCCACCGGCGGTGCGCTGTCCACCGTGCGCGTCACCCTCGCGGCGGGCGCCGACGGCGCCCGCCCGCATGTGCACCACCGCTCCGCCGAGATGTTCTATCTGCTGGACGGCGCCGCCGAGGTGCTCTCCGGCGACGACGTGGTCACCGCCGAGCGCGGCGATCTGATCGTCGTGCCGCCGGATCGCCCGCACTCCCCCAGCCCTCGGCTTCGCTCGTGCCGGGGGCACCCCCACCGCCGCCGTCCCGGGTGCCACCGCCGACCTCCTGGTCGTCATCGCCCCGGGCGTCGAGCGCTTCGAGTACTTCCGCCATCTCCAGCGCATCCGCCTCGGCGAGCTCACCCCCGAGAGTCTGCTGGAGGTGCAGGAGCGGTACGACAACCACTTCCTGGAGAGCGCCGCCTGGGACGCCCGGCGCCGCTGAGCGCGCGCCGCCGGGGAAACCGTTTAACGGCCACCCCGCCCCGACCCATAGGATTGGCTCCAAACCACACACACTCACCCAGAGGATCGCTGCATGCCTGGCATCACGCGCGAGGAGGTCGCCCACCTCGCCCGGCTGGCGCGTCTGGAGCTGAAGCCCGAAGAACTCGATCACTTCGCGGGCCAGCTCGACGACATCATCGGCGCGGTCGCCCGCGTCAGCGAGGTCGCCGACCAAGACGTACCGCCGACCTCGCACCCGCTCCCGCTGACGAACGTCATGCGGGCGGACGAGGTCCGTCCCTCGCTCACCCCCGAGCAGGCGCTCTCCGGCGCCCCCGCCCAGGAGCAGCAGCGTTTCAAGGTGCCGCAGATCCTGGGGGAGGAGTGACCACCATGACGGACAACATCATCAAGCTCACGGCCGCGCAGACCGCCGAGAAGATCGCCTCGGGCGAACTGACGGCCGTCGAGGTCACCGAGGCCCACCTCGCCCGCATCGAGGCCGTCGACGAGAAGGTGCACGCCTTCCTGTACGTCGACCGCGAGGGCGCCCTCGCCCAGGCCCGCGCCGTGGACGAGAAGCGGGCCCGCGGCGAGAAGCTCGGCCCGCTGGCCGGCGTCCCGCTCGCGCTCAAGGACATCTTCACCACCGAGGGCGTGCCCACGACCGTCGGCTCGAAGATCCTGGAAGGCTGGATCCCGCCGTACGACGCGACGCTCACCAAGCGCCTCAAGGCCGCCGACGTCGTCGTCCTCGGCAAGACCAACATGGACGAGTTCGCCATGGGGTCCTCCACCGAGAACAGCGCCTACGGCCCGACCGGCAACCCCTGGGACCTCACCAAGATCCCCGGCGGCTCCGGCGGCGGTTCCTCCGCCGCGCTCGCCTCCTTCCAGGCGCCGCTCGCCATCGGCACCGACACCGGCGGCTCCATCCGCCAGCCGGCCGCCGTCACCGGCACCGTGGGTGTGAAGCCGACGTACGGCGCGGTCTCCCGCTTCGGCATGGTCGCCTTCTCCTCCTCCCTCGACCAGGGCGGCCCCTGCGCCCGTACGGTCCTGGACGCGGCCCTGCTGCACGAGGTCATCGCCGGCCACGACCCGATGGACTCCACCTCCATCGACGCCCCGGTCCCGCCGGTGGTCGAGGCCGCCCGCAACGGCAGCGTCCAGGGCATGCGCGTCGGCGTCGTCAAGCAGTTCCGCGGCGAGGGCTACCAGGCCGGCGTCATCCAGCGCTTCGACGAGTCCGTCGAGCTGCTGAAGGAGCTGGGCGCCGAGATCGTCGAGCTGGACTGCCCGTCCTTCGACCTCGCGCTGTCGGCGTACTACCTGATCGCCCCCTCCGAGTGCTCCTCCAACCTCGCCCGCTTCGACGGCCTGCGCTACGGCCTGCGCACGGGCGACGACGGCTCGCACTCGGCCGAGGAGGTCACCTCCCTGACCCGCGAGGCCGGCTTCGGCCCCGAGGTCAAGCGCCGCATCATGCTCGGCACGTACGCCCTGTCGAGCGGCTACTACGACGCCTACTACGGCTCGGCCCAGAAGGTCCGCACGCTCATCACGCGCGACTTCGAGAAGGCGTTCGAGCAGGTGGACGTGATCGTCTCCCCGACGACCCCGACCACCGCCTTCGCGATCGGCGAGCGCGCCGACGACCCGATGGCGATGTACCTCGCGGACCTGTGCACCATCCCGACCAACCTGGCGGGCAACGCGGCCATGTCGCTGCCCTGCGGTCTCGCCCCGGAGGACAACCTCCCGGTGGGCCTGCAGATCATCGCCCCGGCGATGCAGGACGACCGCCTGTACAAGGTGGGCGCCGCGGTCGAGGCCGCCTTCGTGGAACAGTGGGGACACCCGCTGCTTGAGGAGGCTCCGTCGCTGTGAGCAAGCTGTCCAAGGCCAAGGACTTCAAGAAGTCCAAGTCCGGTACGTACCTGTCCATGGCCACCACCGCGTTCGGCGCGATCGGTGTCACCAAGCAGATCAAGAAGGCCCGCGCCGAGCACGACACGCTGCGGCTGATCGACGCCACGGTCTCCGCCGTCGCGATCGTGACCGGCCTCGCGATCCTCTACCGCGAGCTGAAGCGGCTGGGCGACGACGACGTCCTGCTGGGCTGAGAGGGAAGTTTTCACCGTGACCACCACGACCGACCTGGTGTCGTACGAGGACGCGCTGGCGTCGTACGACCCCGTCATGGGCCTTGAAGTCCATGTCGAACTCGGCACCAAGACCAAGATGTTCTGCGGGTGCTCCACGGAGCTGGGCGCCGAGCCCAACTCGCAGACCTGCCCCGTCTGCCTCGGCCTGCCCGGCGCGCTCCCGGTCGTCAACGCGACCGGCGTCGAGTCGGCCGTCAAGATCGGCCTCGCGCTGAACTGCTCGATCGCCGAATGGTGCCGCTTCGCCCGGAAGAACTACTTCTATCCGGACATGCCGAAGAACTTCCAGACCTCCCAGTACGACGAGCCGATCGCCTTCGACGGCTACCTCGACGTACAGCTGGAGGACGGCGAGACCTTCCGCGTGGAGATCGAGCGCGCCCACATGGAGGAGGACACCGGCAAGTCGACACACGTCGGCGGCGCCACCGGCCGTATCCACGGCGCGTCCCACTCCCTGCTGGACTACAACCGTGCGGGCATCCCGCTCATCGAGATCGTCACCAAGCCGATCGTGGGCGCGGGCGAGCGCGCCCCCGAGGTGGCCAAGGCGTACGTCCGTGAGCTGCGCGAGGTCATCCGTGCCCTCGGCGTGTCCGAGGCCCGCATGGAGATGGGCCAGATGCGCTGCGACGTGAACCTGTCGCTGATGCCCAAGGGCGCCGACAAGTTCGGTACGCGCTCGGAGACGAAGAACGTCAACTCCCTGCGCTCGGTGGAGCGCGCGGCCCGCTTCGAGATCATGCGGCACGCGGCCGTGCTGTCCTCGGGCGGCACCATCGTCCAGGAGACCCGCCACTTCCACGAGGACACGGGGTCCACGACCTCGGGCCGCGTGAAGGAGGAGGCCGAGGACTACCGGTACTTCCCGGAGCCCGACCTGGTCCCCGTCGCGCCCTCGCGCGCGTGGGTCGAGGAGATCCGCGCGGCGCTGCCCGAGCTGCCGCTGGTGCGCCGTACCCGGCTGCTCGCCGAGTGGGGCGTCTCCGACACCGAGATGCAGGCGATCCTGAACGCCGGTGCGCTGGACCCGATCGTGGCCACCATCGAGGCCGGGGCCGACGCGGCCTCCGCCCGCAAGTGGTGGATGGGCGAACTGGCGCGCAGCGCCAACGAGTCCGGCACCTCCCTGGACGGGCTGGCGATCACCCCGCAGCAGGTGGCCCGGGTCGCCGAGCTGGTCGCGAAGGGCGATCTGAACGACAAGCTGGCCCGCCAGGTCATCGAGGGCGTCCTCGCGGGCGAGGGCACCCCGGACGAGGTCGTCGACAAGCGCGGCCTGAAGGTCGTCTCCGACGACTCCGCGCTCGGCACGGCCGTGGACGAGGCCATCGCCGGCAACCCCGGCATCGCGGACAAGATCCGTGGTGGCAAGGTGGCCGCGGCCGGCGCCCTGGTCGGCGCGGTGATGAAGGCCACCCGCGGCCAGGCCGACGCGGCCCGCGTCAAGGAGCTGATCCTGGAGAAGCTCGGCGTCAGCGAGGGCTGAGACGAGGGCTGAGCCACCGTCGACCCGTGGGGGGACGCGCCGCACCGGCGCGTCCCCCCACGGCGTTTTCCGCTTCCGTTGTGAGTAAGCCCACGAACCCGGCAAAGGATCACTTTTGCCTGCGAGAGTGTCCAGAGATTACTCATGCGTTCTTTGCGGGCTGTTCTGTTCATGGACGATCAATCCCTGCCAAAGATCCACAAATCGTCCTTGGGAGCACGTCCGTGGCAGCCCTCGCGCGCTGGTGCGTCCGGCACCGACTGGTCGTCGTCCTGCTGTGGCTGTGTGCCTTCGGCGGGGCCACCGCGGCCGCCTCCGTCGCCGGAACGTCGTACTCGAACGACTACTCGGTCCCCGGCACCGAGTCCGGCCGCGCCGCCCAGTTGCTCCAGGCGGGATTCCCGGGACTCGGCGGCGACAGCGACACCGTCGTGTGGCACACCACCGAGGGCACCGTCCGCGCCGCCGACGTCGAACAGAGCATGACCGGCGCCCTCGACCGGATCGCCGCCCTGCCCGGGGTCGCCTCCGTGGACGGCCCGTACGGCGGACAGGGCGCCCGGCAGATCAGCGCCGACGGCCGCACCGCCTACGCCACCGTCACCTTCACGCAGCAGGCCGAGGACATCGGCAGGAACGAGGCGAAGGCCGTCGTGGGGGCCGCGAAGGCCGCCGAGGGCGACGGGCTCCAGGTGGAACTGGGCGGCAGCGCGATCGGGCTCACCGAGGCGCCGAGCGACCACACCGCCGAGGTGGTCGGCGTCCTCGTCGCCGCGGTCGTCCTCTTCCTCGCCTTCGGCTCCCTCGCCGCCTCCCTGCTGCCCATCGCCACCGCCCTGATCGGCGTCGGCACCGCCCACGCCGGCATCGGACTGCTCGGCCACGCCATGACCGTCGCCGACTTCGCGCCCATGCTCGGCATGCTCATCGGCCTCGGCGTCGGCATCGACTACGCGCTGTTCATCGTCACCAGGCACCGGCGCGGACTGAAACGCGGCCTGGCCGTCACCGAGGCCGTCGTGAGCGCCGTGACGACCACCGGACGCGCCGTCGTCTTCGCGGGCGCGACGGTGTGCATCGCCCTGCTCGGGATGCTGATCCTCAGACTGAGCTTCCTCAACGGCGTCGCCGTGGCCGCCGCGCTGACCGTCGTCCTCACCGTCGCCGCCTCCGTCACCCTGCTGCCCGCGCTGCTGTCGTACATCGGCCCGCGCGCCCTCAGCCGCCGTGAACGCCGCCTGCTCGCCGCGCAGGGGCCGCGCCCCGAGGTGCCCACCGGCCTGGCCGCCCGCTGGTCCGCGCTGCTGGAGCGGCGCCCCAAACTGCTCGGCTCGCTCGCCGTCGCCGTGATCGCGCTGCTCGCCCTGCCCACCCTCTCGCTCCACCTCGGCACCTCCGACCAGGGCAACGACCCCCGCACCTCCACCACCCGCAAGGCCTACGACCTGCTCGCCGAGGGCTTCGGACCCGGCGTCAACGGCCCGCTGACCCTGGTCACCCGGGTGGGCGACGCCGCCGACCGGCTCGCCCTCGACAACCTCGACGCCACCCTGCGCGCGACCCCCGGCGTCGCCTCCGTCACCCCGGCCGCCTACGCCACCGGCGGCGAGACCGCCTTCCTCACCGTCGTCCCCGACTCGGCGCCCCAGTCACAGGCCACCAGCGCCCTCGTGGACCGGCTGCGCGGGAGCGTGCTGCCCGGCGCGGAACACGGCACCTCCCTCGACATCCAGGTCGGCGGCGTGACCGCAGGCTACGACGACTTCTCCGATGTGATCGTCGGCAAACTCCCCTTGTTCGTCGGCACCGTCATCGGACTCGGCTGCCTGCTGCTGCTCGTCGCCTTCCGCTCGCTCGGCATACCGATCAAGGCCGCCGTGATGAACATCGCCGCCGTGGCCGCCGCGTTCGGCGTCGTCGTCGCGATCTTCCAGTGGGGCTGGGGCAGCGAACTCCTCGGCCTCGGCCGCGCGGGCCCCATCGAACCCTTCCTGCCCGTGATCATGGTCTCGGTGCTCTTCGGGCTCTCCATGGACTACCAGGTCTTCCTGGTCAGCCGGATGTACGAGGAGTGGCTGGCCACCGGCGACAACCGGCGCGCCGTCCGCGTGGGCCTCGCCGAGACCAGCCGCGTGATCAACTCCGCGGCCGTGATCATGATTTCGGTGTTCCTCGCCTTCGTGCTCAGCGGCGACCGCGTGATCGCCATGTTCGGCATCGCGCTCGCCGCCGCCGTCGCCCTCGACGCCTTCGTGCTGCGCACCCTCCTGGTGCCCGCCCTGATGCATCTGCTCGGCGCCGCCAACTGGTGGCTGCCCGGCTGGCTGGAACGCCGGCTGCCGCGCATCAGCATCGAGCCGCCGGAGTGCCGCGCCGCGCATGAGAGGCTCGGACGAGTCCCGGCCGACCGACTCGGCCGGGGCCGGACGCGCGAACCGGAGAAGGAAGCACAGCACGATGTACGCGATATCCCTGGGTGACGACGGCGCCGAACTGTGCCCGCTGGAGGTCTGGCACGCCGAGGAGGTGCTCGCGTCCGTCGACCGCGGACGCGAGTTCATCGGCCGGCACGTCGGGCTGGCGGACGTGGTGACCGACCTGGACAGCGCCCGCGCCTGGGTGAAGGGCTACGCCGACCGGCGCGCCGTCGACGGCGGCGCGCTGCACGGCATCCGGCTGGACGGCACGCTCGTCGGGGCGCTGCTCTTCCGGGTCTGGGACACCCCGAGCGGAGTGTGCGAGGCCGGCTGCTGGCTGGAGCCCGCGGCGGCCGGGCGCGGGCTGGTCACCCGGGGCATGCGGGTCCTGCTCGACTGGGCGTTCGAGGAGCGCGGCATGCACCGCGTCGAGTGGCGGGTGTCCACCGCCAACCAGCCCAGCATCAACGTGGCCCGGCGGCTCGGCATGACCCGTGAGGGTGTACTGCGCGAGAACTACCCGCACCACGGCGAGCGCACCAGCACCGAGATCTGGTCGGTGCTGGCCCCCGAGTGGCGTACGGCCCGTTCGGGTGACGCGCAACACGCCCGTTGACGCTCATTAAGCGCCCTCTCAGACGGCGTCCGTACGGTTGCTGCCATGGCAACGAAGACATCGGAAGACACCGCGGCCGACACGACGGCGGCGCGGCACGACGACGAGACGACGGAGGGGGCCGAGACCGCGGGGACGACGCAGACCGCGGGGAAGGCGGAGGCCGCGGGGAAGGCGGAGGCCGTGACGGAAGCCCCGGCCGGGGCTGCGGCCGGAGGCGTGACGGCCGGGGACGTGACGGCCGAGGACGCGGTCGCCGGGGGCGCCGAGGAGGCGGCCGACGGCGCGTTCGCCGAAGAGGCGGCGGACGCGCCGGAGGGCGGGACCGAGGACGCCAGGACGCCCTCCGGGGTCGGCCAGGGCGCCGGTGCCGTCGTCTCCGCCGCGCTGGGCCTCGTCTCGCTCAGCGGCGGGTGGGTCGGTACCGTCGCGGGCGCCCGCCAGCAGCTCATCGGCCAGCTGCGGACGTCCTCCACGGCGAGCGTCGCCACGCAGATCAAGGCGGTCTACGGCGACGCCTGGCACACCACCGCGCTGTGGGCTGGCTTCTTCGCCCTGGTGGCGCTGGTCACCGGCGTGGTCGTCCTCGCCCGCCCCGCCTTCGGCGCTCCCGGCCGCCCGCAGGCGTCCTGGATCAAGTCGGTGGCCTGGGCGGGCGTCTCGCTCGGCGTCATCGGACTGCTGCTGGCGATCCTGAAGTACTCGGACGCGCTGCTGGCGCTGCCCTCGACGAGCTGAACCGGCCGGGAGGCCCCGGCGTCCAGGGGCCTCAGGAGCGTCCGAGCGTAGGGGTCTCAGGGAATCCGCGTACATGCACGGGTTTCTGAGGCCCCTCACGTGTGCCCGGCAGGGTTTCTGAGACTCCTTACACGGGCGGGTCGGCCCGCCGGACGCCCGAAGATGCGGAACTTGCCCGATGTGGCGCGCCCGGCCCGGAGCGGAAGGTGGAGGCATCACGCGGAGGCCTCGCGGCGAGCGAGTCCCCGCACCGCCTTTCCGCGAAGGGACCCGTCGTGATCGAGTTCTCGGACCAGGCGCGGGCGCGCGCCGACCGGTTGCTGCTGGAGGCCGCCCGGCATCGCCTGTCCCGCGAGGTGACCCGGACCCGCCGTCGTGCCCGCCGTACGGTACGGGCGTGGGCCGGCGGATCGGGCAGGGGCGGCGATCCGCACAGGACCCCGCCCCGGTGGCACCGGCCGCCGCGTACCGGGTGAGTGCGCCGTGGGTACGACGTTTCCCGCCGGAGGTACGACACTTCCCGCCGTGGGCACGGCGTCTCGCGCCGTCGGTACGACGCGTCGTGCGGCCGGTACGGGCGGTCGCGCCGCCGGTACGAGCCCTCCCGCGGCCGGTACGTCCCGCACGGTGGCCGGTACGAGCACTCCCGCGGCCGGTACGAGTTGTCAGGTGACCGGTACGACGATCGCACCGAGTCTGTGGAAAACCGGCGACCCGGTCTCCGCGCCCCGTGCGATGCTCGGCCGCGTGGAGACCAGATCCGTCAGTCCCGTGTTCGTCGGCCGCGCCGCAGAGCTGGCCGTACTGCACGACGCGCTCACCCGCGCCGCCGCGGGGGAGCCGCAGGCGCTGCTGCTCGGCGGCGAGGCCGGCGTGGGTAAGACCCGCCTGGTCGAGGAGTTCGCCGCGGCGGCCGGGAGCCGGGAGGCATCCGTGGCCGTCGGCGGCTGCCTGGAGATCGGCGCCGAAGGGCTGCCGTTCGCCCCGTTCTCCACCGCGCTGCGTCACCTGCGCGCCACCCGGCCCGAGGAGTTCGCCACCGCGACGGCCGGCCAGGAGGACGAACTGGCCTGGCTGCTTCCCGAACTGGGTGAGCCCCGGGCAGGCCGTCGCGACGAACAGGGCATGGCCCGCCTGTTCGCGCTCACCGCCCGCCTGCTGGAGCGGCTCGCCGCCGCGCGGACCGTCGCGCTCGTCCTGGAGGACCTGCACTGGGCCGACGCCTCCACCCGCCATCTGCTCGCCTACCTCCTGCGCACCCCGCGCACCGGGCGGCTCCTCGTCCTCGCCACCTATCGCTCCGACCACCTCCACCGACGCCACCCCCTGCGCCCCCTGCTCGCCGAACTGGACCGGCTGCGCACCGTCCGCCGCATCGACCTGCCCCGCCTCACCCGCGAGGAGGCCGCCCGCCAGATCGCCGGCATCCTGGCGAGCGAACCCGACCCCGCCCAGGTCGACGCCGTCTTCGAACGCTCCGACGGCAACGCCTTCTTCGTGGAGGAACTCGCCGTGGCCGCCCGGGAGGGCCGTCGTACCGGCCTCACCGACTCCCTGCGCGACCTGCTTCTGGTCCGGGTCGAGACCCTGCCCGAGTCCGCCCAGCGGGTCGCCCGGATCATCGCCGAGGGCGGCTCCACCGTGGAGCACCGGCTGCTCGCGGCCGTCGCCGGGCTCCCGGAGGACGACCTCGTCGAGGCGCTGCGGACCGCCGTCGGCGCCCACGTCCTCATCCCGGCCCCGGACGGCACCGGCTACCGCTTCCGGCACTCCCTGGTCCGCGAGGCCGTCGCCGGCGACCTGCTGCCCGGCGAACGCTCCCGCCTCAACCGCCGCTACGCCGAGGCCCTGGACGCCGACCCCACCCTCGTCCCGGCCGACGCCCGCGTGCCACGCCTGGCCGGCTACTGGTACCACGCCCACGACCCCGCCAAGGCCCTGCCCGCTGTTCTCGCCGCCTCCGTCGTCGCCCGCCGCCGGCACGCCTACACCGAGCAGCTCGACCTGCTGGAAAGGGCGATGGAGCTGTGGGAAAGCGCCCCGGAGGACGTGCGCTCCAGCCTGCGCCGGGCGGACTGCACCGACGCCGGCACCCCATGCGGCGGCGACCCCGCCACCACCCCGCTGAGCTGTCTCGACCTGATGGCCGAGGCTGCCGTCGCCGGCCGCTTCGGCGGGGAGCGCGAGCGGGCCCTGACGATCACCGAGCGGGCTCTGCGCCTGCTGGAGGACGCGCCGGACCCGCTGCGCGCCGCCTGGTTCTGGGTGCAGCGTGCCCGGCTGG
>NZ_JBSFLI010000034.1:0-74829 GCF_053598955.1 Streptomyces sp. NPDC001056
ATGGGCACCGAGGTGGCCCTGAAGATCATCGACCAGTTCCCCTCGTTCAAGGAGTTCGCCACGGAGGTGGTGAACGCGCTGGAGAAGTCGTTTGCCCCCACCGGCCGGTGGGGGCCCTTCCGCGTGTCCGTGGACCACTCGGTCGCCCTCAGACCACCTGGTGGAGCCAGCGCACCGGCGCGCCCTCGCCCGCGTACCTGAAGGGCTCCAGCTCGTCGTCCCACGGCTTGCCGAGCAGCTTGGCGATCTCGGCCGCCAGATCGGTCTCCTCGCGCTGGGAGCGGGTCAGGGCGGCGCGCAGGCGGTCCTCGGGGATGAGGATGTCGCCGTGGATGCCGGTGACGGCGTGGAAGATGCCGAGGTCGGGGGTGCAGCTGTAGCGCTCGCCCTCGGCGGTGGCGCAGGGCTCGGCGGTCACCTCGAAGCGCAGCAGGTGCCAGCCGCGCAGCGCCGAGGCGAGCTTGGAGGCGGTGCCGGGCCGGCCCTGCCAGGAGAACTCGGAGCGCCAGGTGCCGGGGGCCGCGGGCTGCCGGATCCAGTCGAGGTTGACGCGCGTGCCGAGCACCCCGGCGACGGCCCACTCGACGTGCGGGCACAGCGCGCGCGGCGCGGAGTGCACGTACAGAACTCCACGTGTCGTCACCGGAACCTCCGGGCAGAGCGGGACATCTTGCTGGCTTGCTGGCGGCTGTGGCACGACGGCCGCGCTGATGGCGAGGCTACCGTGCGGCGGGGCAAGGAGTGTGACGTACCGTCGGTCCCGGTGCCAGGAATCCTTCACCATTCACCCAGGGGGACGCCTGTACGGGCCCCGTTCGTTCCAGCGGGCCGGGCGCCGGGAACCCTCGCACGTTGTTATGGGGGGGGAGCACCCGACGCCGAGCGAGGAGAACTCCAGGGATGCGGAAGCGAAACCACCGGGCGCGGGCCGCCCTGGCCGTGGCGGCGGCCACCGTGCTGGGCGTCGCCGGGTGCGACGCCGGGGGCTCGCCCGCGGCCCGGGGCACCGGGGCGCGCGCCGCCAAGGCGCCGGTGTGGAACCGCAGTCCGGCCTCGATCGCCGCGGTCGGCGACTCCATCACCCGCGGTTTCGACGCGTGCACGGTGCTGTCCGACTGCCCCGAGGTGTCCTGGGCGACGGGCAGCGACGCCACGGTGGAGAGTCTGGCGGTACGGCTCCTCGGCGCGTCGGGCGCGGCCGCGCACAGCTGGAACTACGCGATGACGGGCGCCCGAATGGCTGATCTGTCGCAGCAGATGGCGGACGCGGCGAGTCGCGACCCGGAGCTGGTCACGGTGATGGTCGGGGCGAACGACGCCTGCCGGTCCTCCACCCGGGCGATGACCTCGGTCGCCGGCTTCCGCGCGGACTTCGAGGAGGCCCTGCGCACGCTGCGCTCGGCCGCCCCGAAGACGCAGGTGTACGTCGCGAGCGTGCCGAACCTGAAGCGGCTCTGGGAGCAGGGCCGGGGCAATCCGCTGGGCAAGGAGGTCTGGAAGCTCGGCATCTGCCCCTCGATGCTCAGCGACGCGGACGACCTCGGCGAGGCGGCCGAGCGCAGGCGCGACCGTGTCGAGGAGCGGGTCGTCGCCTACAACGAGGTCCTCAAGGACGTCTGCGCCGCCGACAGCCGCTGCCGCTTCGACGGCAACGCGGTGTACGACTACCGCTTCGACACCGACCAGCTCAGCCACTGGGACTGGTTCCACCCCAGCAAGGACGGCCAGGCGCGCCTGGCGGCCATCGCCTACCGGACGGTCACGGCGACGGGTCCGCCGGCGTAGCGCCGTCGCCCTCGTGCCGGGCCAGTTCGGCGGCCAGGCGCCGCATGACCGTGTCGTTGGCGCGTCGCATCGTGGCGCGGACGACGGGGGCCAGGAGGCGTTCGGCCAGGGGCGCCCGGAGCCAGGTGTAGGTGAAGGAGACCCGGCTGCCGCCGTCCGGGAGGGGGGCGATGGTGTATATGCCGTGGGCCTGGCGGCGGCCGGCGGCGCTGACGTTGTGTTCGACGATGCGGTGGGGCGGTTCGGAGTTGATGACCTCCATGCTGACGTCGGTCCTCGCGCCGCCCAGGGCGGCGGTGACGGTGGCGCGGGCGCCCAGGCCCCGGCTCGGGCCGCTGTAGCGCCAGTCGGTCAGGTAGTGGTCCGTGAAACGCTCGTGGTGGGCCATCACGTCGAGGAAGTCGTGGACCTGTGCGGGTGTGTACGGAACGTCGGTCGACACGGTGACGGGTCGCATGAACCGCACGGTACAGACGACCGCGCCGGTCACCTAGGGTTTCGACATGAGCGAACTCTTCGGCACACTTCCCGACGGCACCGAGGTCCACCGCTGGACGCTGGAGCGGGGTGGGACCCGGGTGGACATCCTGACGTACGGCGGCATCGTGCGGTCGGTGGAGGTACCGGACCGGGAGGGCCGGACGGCGGACGTGGTGCTCGGCTTCGCCGCCCTCGACGACTATCTCGCGCATCCGGAGCCGTACCTGGGCGCGCTGATCGGCCGGTACGCCAACCGGCTCGGCGGGGCGCGGTTCCCGCTGGACGACGCGGTGTACGCCCTGGAGCCGAACGAGGGGCCCAATGTGCTGCACGGCGGGGCGCGGGGGTTCGACAAGCGGGTGTGGGAGGCGGCGGGCGTCGCGCACGGGGTGCGGCTGAGCCGGGTGAGCCCGCACGGCGAGGAGGGCTTCCCGGGCCGTCTCGACGTGGCGGTGACGTACACCCTGGACGCGTCCGGCGCGCTGCGGATCGCGTACGAGGCGACGACGGACGCGCCGACGGTGGTCGCGCTCACCAGCCATGGCTACTTCAACCTGGCCGGTGCCGGGTCGGGTCCGGCGTCCGGGCACGAACTGCGGCTGGCCGCTTCCCGGTTGACGCCGGTCGCGGAGGACCTGATCCCGACGGGCGAGCTGCGGGACGTGGCCGGCTCGCGCTTCGACTTCCGCGCCGCCCGCAAGGTCGATTCGGGCTACGACCACAACTTCGCGCTGGACAAGGGCGTCACCCAGGCTCCGGAGGAGGTCGCCGAGCTGCACGACCCCGCCTCCGGGCGCACCCTCACGGTCTCCACGACCGAACCGGGCCTCCAGCTCTACACCGGCGACCACCTCCCCGCCCCCTTCTCCCCCTGCGACGGCATCGCCCTGGAGACCCAGCACTTCCCCGACTCCCCGAACCACCCCGACTTCCCGTCCACGGTGCTGCGCCCCGGCGAGGTGTACCGCTCGGAGACGGTGTACGGCTTCTCGGTCCGCTGACGGGGGCGCCGCTCCGGTGCCGGGGGCGCGGGAGTCCGCCGCGCATCCGCCTGGCGGCGCGGCCGGGGGCGAGGCGCCCGGCGGGGCGGACGGCTGCCGTCGGCGGGGGGCCTGCCCTGGACGCATGTCGCCCCTCCCCCGCGCCCGGTGCTCGCGGCCCGGGAGTCCGCCGCGCGAGGCCGAAGGCGCTCAGCGCTCCACGGTGTGTGCCCGGGAGGCGGGCTCGGGCGCCGCGGACGCGTTCTCCTCGCCCAGCAGGTCCCGGGCGAGGAGGGTCGCGCCGGCCACCGCCCCCGGCATCAGGAAGATCGCCACGAAGGGGACCAGGAAGGCCAGGCCCAGCGGTGTGCCGAAGCCCCACACCAGCATGCGGCGGGAGCGCAGCAGGGTCAGGCGGGCGCGGAGGTCGACGCCCCGGCGCTGGAGGGCGACCGAGGCCAGTTCCTCGGTGAGGAAGAAGCCCGTGACGAAGAAGCCGAGGACGGGGACGACGGTCTGGCCGACAAAGGGCAGCAGGCCCAGGACGAAGAGCAGGACGCCCCACACCGCGGCCCGGACCAGGATCCGTACGCTGTCGCGGGCCGAGATCCACAGCTCGCGCGAAAGGGGCAGGTCCGAGCGGGGGGCCGTGCCATCGGGTGAGACGTCGGCGTCGACCCGCTCGGAGAGGCCCTCGTAGAACGGCTGGCCGATCAGCAACGTCACCGCCGTGAAGGTCAGCACCGCCAGCAGCAGCCCCAGCGCGAACAGCACCGCCGTGAGGAAGCCCCGGAACAGGGTCCCCCAGGGGCTCGACCAGTCGTCCGCGAACGGCGTCGCCCAGCTCACCGCGTCCCCGCCCCACACTGCGAGCGCGACCAGCGCGGCCGCGTACAGGACCAGGGCTATGAGGCCCGGCAGCAGCGCGACGCCGTACTGTCGCCCGTGCCGTGCCACCCACCGCTGACCGTCGAGCACATATCCGAATCCCGCCCCTAGATCACGCATGGCGGAAACCCTACGCGTCGAGCATGCGCCGCAGCAGATCCCGCAGGGTCCCCCGCTCCTGCGACGACAGCCCGGCCAGCGGCTCGCGCGCGAAGCGCAGACCCTCGCGCAGATCGCGGGCCACCCGCAGCCCCTCCTCCGTGGCGGCGGCCATCTTGACGCGGCGGTCGGCGGGGTCCGGGCGGCGCTCGGCGAGGCCCCGGGCCTCCAGGCGGTCCACGATCCCGGTCACGTTCGACGGCTCGCACTTCAGCTTCTGCGCGAGCTTGCGCATGGGCAGCGGCCCGAGGGACAGCAGGCTGAGCAGCTTGGCCTGCGCGCCGGTCAGGGCGTGCGTGGCCGCCGCGTCGTCGTAGTCCGCGTGGTAGCGCGCCACGACCTCGGCGATCAGTTCGACGACGTCCAGGGTCAGCTGGTCCGGACGGCGGGGATGCGGTGGTGCCATGCCCCCCAGCCTACCGTCTTACTTGACAACCTGAAATATTCAGCCTAACTATTGTTTCAGACCCTGAAGTAAATGGAAGGCACCGCCGCGATGACGACGCACACCAACCGCGAATGGCACCTGCTCAGCCGCCCCGTCGGCTGGCCGAAGCCGGAGGACTTCGCGCTCGTGGAGACGCCCGTCCCGACCCCGGGCGAGGGCGAGATCCTGGTACGGAACACGTACCTCTCGGTGGACCCGTACATGCGGGGCCGGATGAGTGCCGCGAAGTCGTACGTCGAGCCGTTCGAGCTCGGCAAGGTCATGCAGGGCGGCGCGGTCGGCGAGGTGATCGAGTCCCGCGCGGAGGGGATCTCTCCCGGCGACCACGTGCTGCACTTCTTCGGCTGGCGCGAGTACGCCGTGATGGACGCGCGGCACGCCGTCAAGGTCGACCCGGACGCGGCGCCGCTGTCGGCGTACCTCGGAGTCCTCGGCATGACCGGCCTGACCGCGTACGCGGGCCTGCTGCGCACCGCCTCCTTCAAGGAGGGCGACATCGTGTTCGTGTCCGGCGCGGCGGGGGCCGTCGGCAGCCACGTGGGGCAGATCGCGAAGCTCAAGGGGGCCTCGCGGGTGATCGGCTCGGCCGGGTCGGACGAGAAGGTGCGGCTGCTGGTGGAGGAGTACGGCTTCGACGCGGCCTTCAACTACAAGAGCGGGCCGGTGGCGAAGCAGCTGCGCGACGCCGCGCCCGACGGGATCGACGTGTACTTCGACAACGTCGGCGGGGACCACCTGGAGGCGGCGATCGGGTCGCTGCGGCAGGGCGGCCGGATCGCGATCTGCGGCATGATCTCGGTCTACAACGACACCGAGCCCGCGCCCGGCCCGCGCAACCTCGCCCGGCTGATCCAGACGCGGGGCCGCATCGAGGGCTTCCTCGTGAACGACCACCGCGATCTCCAGCCGCAGTTCGTCGAGGAGGTCGGGCCGTGGGTGTCCTCGGGGCGGCTGAAGTACCGCGAGACCGTCGTGAACGGCATCGAGAACACCCTTGAGGCGTTCCTGGGGCTGCTGCGGGGCGACAACACCGGAAAGATGGTCGTCAAGCCGTAGCCCCCGGCGTTCCGGGCCGGCCGCCGGGTCACCCGGCGGCCAGCGCCGCCCGGTGCACCGCCCGCGCCAGCCCGTTGTTCTCCGGAGCCGCCCCGGCGGGGTGACCGAAGCGGCGCCGCGTGTACCCGTAGGCCAGACCGGCGCGGGGGTCGGCGAAGGCCTGGGTGCCGTTGGCGCCGCTGTGGCCGAGGGAGCCGGCGCCCAGGAAGGGGTGCCAGAGGTCCGCGGTGGCCTGGAAGCCGAGGGCGAAGGACCTGTGGTCGCGGGTCACCAGGTCGTAGCCGACGGAGTGGACCCGGCCGAACTCCGCGACCGTGTCCGGCTTCAGCAGCGGCGCCTTGCCGTCGACCTCGCCGATCATCGCCGCGTACATCCGCGCGAGCCCCCGCGCCGAGGCGATCCCGCCGATGGAGGCGGGGCCCCTGGCGCGGATCAGCGGGTCCTCGTACAGCCGCTCCAGGTCGGTCGGTTCGGCCGCGTGCCGGTTGAAGGCGATCGCCGCGAGGGTGTGCGGCCCGGTCGGCAGCGCGGCGATGAGCGCCCGCTGCTCGGGCGTGGGGTCGAGCGGCTGGACGGACCGGAAGCGGGGCGCCGCGCAGGCCGGGAGGCCCAGATGGAAGTCCAGGCCGTACGGGGCGCGGACCCGGTCCTCGTACAGGTCCTGGATCGTACGGCCCGTCGCCCGCCGCACCACCTCGCCCGTCAACGCGCCGATGACCAGGGCGTGGTAGCCGAACGCCGCTCCGGGGCGCCAGAACGGCCGCTGGTCGGCAAGGTGTTCGGCGACCACCCGGTCGTCCGCCAGCTCCGCGCGCGTGAAACCGGCGTCCGTGCCGACCAGTCCGGCCCGGTGCGCCAGCAGGTCCCGCAGGGTCAGTTCGCCCTTGCCCTCGGCGCCGAACTCGGGCCAGTAGTAGGTGACTTTGCGGTGCAGTTCCAGCGTGCCGTCCTGCACCAGCAGCGCCGTGACCAGATGGGCCGCGCCCTTCGTGGCCGAGAACACGCCGTACAGCGCATCGCCCGCCACGTCCTCGCCCGCCCACAGGTCCACGACACGGCGCCCGTGCACATAAGCGCACAACTGGCCCTCGTAGTCGTCCCGTTCGGCCGCGACTAACGCGGCGAACTCCTCTCGCACCGCCTCGAATCCGTCGGCGACGGTGCCGTGCACGGCGATGTTCTGCGTCATCCGTTCTCCTTCAGAACCTGTCCCTGTAACGACTCAACCGCCGCGGCGGCCCTTCGGTGTCATCGATGCCCCGGATGGCCGATGGCATGGGAGAGGCGCACGTCTTCGGCGGCCCTGATCAGGTGCACCACCACAGGAAGCGGTCGCAGGTGTGGGTCGGGGACGGTGCCGGGGGTGGTGCCGAGGTCGCCGGGGCGGTGCTGGGGGGTGCGGCGGTCGGCGGCGTCGCGGGCGGGGCGGTGGGGGGTGTGACGGGCGCGCCGCCGCCGGTCGTCGCGGACGGCGGGGCGGAGGAGGCGGAGGGCGAGGCGGAGGCGGAGGCGGAGGCGGAGGCGGAGGCGGACGCCCCGTCCGAGGGGGATGCGGTGCCGGCGGGCGCCGGGGCGCCGGGGGTCGCGGACGCGCCGCCGGCCCGCGCGGGCGCGGTCGTACCACCCGGCGGGGCGGAGGTGCCACCGCCGGCCGAGGTGTCGGTGGACGTGGCCGTATCGCCACCGGTGAACGGCAGCGGCGCGTCCGTGCCCAGTTCGGCGAAGCCGAGCCCGCCCGCCGCCAGCACGAAGCCGGCGGCGAGGAGGACGATGCGGCGGCGACGGCGGCGGTGGGCGGCGGCCCTGCGGCTGCGCCGGTCCGCGCGGCCCCTCGCGGGCTCCCCCCGCGGGTCCTCGCCCGCCGGGCCCGACCCGGGCTCCGGCTGCGCGTGTTCCGGCTCCACGCGTGCCGAACCGGGTATTCGGTCGGCCGGTGTTCCGCACCCCGGGCAGACCAGGGCGCCGTTGAGGTGCCGTCGGCACGGGAGGCAGTAGTCCATGACGCCCGGAAGACTAGGGTCGACGCGCGTCACGTTCCTAGGCACCGCTGTGAAGGTTTGGTGCGAGACCGCAAATGTTCTCGAAAGACGCCGGTGCGGGAAGCCATGCACACGCGTCTCGCGCCGCTCGCACTCGCCGTCGTACGGGTCGCGGGCGGCAGGCCACGACGCGCACTGGCCCGGCACGGGCGAGTACGCCTGCACGTCCGCCTTGGCCGGATCGCCTGCCGAACCCTCGATGCCCGGTACTCCCTGCCCACGCGGTCCGGCACCGGTAAGCCGCCCTGCGAACGCCGCACCGGACTCAGCCGAACAGCCGGGAGCCGAGCGGGTGTCGGCGGTCGAAGCCCGGGAGGACCAGGAACGACGCGCTGGCGGTCGTCGTGGTGAAGGGCAGCAGCGCGTCGGAGGTGTCCATGCGGGTGAGGGTGGCGGTGAAGGTCCGCAGGTCGTTCTGGAAGCTGATGAAGAGCAGGCCGGGGGCGGGCTCGTCGATGCTGTAGGAGCGGCGGAGCATGAGGCCGACCCCCACCACGGTGGCGTGCGCCCGGCGCACATGGGCGTCCGCAGGGACGAGGTAGCGCCCGTCGGGCGTCTTCGCGCCGAGTTCCGGGCCGGATGCGGCGGTGCCGCCGGAGAGGGGCACGCCACTGGCCCGGCGCCGCCCGAAGACCGCCTCCTGTTCGGCCACGGACAGCGCGGCGAACCGCGGCAGGTCCAGCTCCATGCGCCGTACGACGGCGAGGGTGCCGTCGGCGACCTCCGGCGGCCCGGACAGCCACAGGTCGCGCCGCTGTTCGGCGGCCGTGTGCGGGCCCACGATGCCGTCGATGAAGCCGAGCAGGTTCCGGGGCGCGGCGAGACCCTCGCCCACGGGCACGTCCGCACCGCGGCGCGCCGACTGCCGCCAGCGTTCGCGGACGCGGTCCCCGGCCTGGTCCAGGAGCGCGGCGGCGGCGACCGGGACGAGCAGCGCGTCGCTCGCGCAGATCTGCAGCAGCAGGTCGCCGCCGCGTGCCCGGGGGGCGATCCGTTCGCGGGAGAACCGCGGGAGGTCGGCCGCGCCGGGCAGCGAGGCGCCGGCCGCGCGCACCAGTCGCGGGCCCACGCCGACGGTCACGGTGAGGTCCCCCGGCACAAGGCCCAGCAGCCGGCGGTCGGTCCCCGCGGTCAGGGCCCGGATCGTGTCGCCGAGTTCGGCCAGCAGCGGGCCGACGGCCGCTCCGGCCGCGAGGTCGGCCACCACGGCCAGCAGGTTGTGCTGGGCCGGCCGGGGAACCGTGACGCCCGCCTGGTGCCGGCCCGTCGCCGGGACGGCCGCGGGGATCGCCGTCGCGGGTGCCGCCGTCGCGGAAGGGCGGGGCCGGGCGGGGTCCGGGGTGCACCCGGCGGTCAGCCCGGCGGCCGCCAGGGCGCCGGTGACATCCAGGAACGCGCGGCGTGACGGGCGGTGATCGACTCGGCGCATGGGGTGCAGAGTGCCACAACCGAACCGCGCATGCCGCCCAACTTCTCGAATACCGTGCGGAATTCGCCGATCATGCCATTCTGGGGCCATGCCTCGATTAGCTCTTCGCGTGATGGCGGCGGTGCTCGGCACGCTGACCCTGGTGGCCGGCTGCGGCGGTGGCGGCGGACAGGACAAGGGCCGCCGGCCGGACGGCGCGCACGTGACGATCCGCGTGCCCGCCGACGCCCCGACGATCTCGGCGGCGGTGTCCCTGGCCCGGCCCGGTGACCTGGTGCTGGTGGCGCCGGGCGTGTACCACGAGTCGGTGAGGATCCGCACGCCGCGCGTCACCCTGCGCGGCGCCTCCCGGGACAAGGTCGTCATCGACGGGCGGCTGCGGCAGCCGAACGGTGTCGTCGTCGCGGCGCCCGGGGTGGCCGTGGAGAACCTGACCGTCGAGAACAACACGCAGAACGGGGTATTGGTGACCGGCTCGGCAGCGGCGGTCGCCGGACTGCCGGGGCACAGCGGCGGCTACGACACCGGCGACGAACCCGTCACCTTCCTGAAGTCGTTCCTGGTCTCGTACGTGACCGCGACGCGCAACGGCCTGTACGGCATCTACGCGTTCTCCGCGCAGAACGGTGTCATCGAGCACTCCTACGCCTCGGGCGGCGCCGACTCGGGGATCTATGTCGGACAGTGCAAACCGTGCCGCGTCGTGGTGCGGGACAACATCGCCGAACTCAACGCGGTCGGCTACGAAGGCACCAACGCCAGCGGCGACATGTACGTGGTCGGCAACCGCCTCGTCGGCAACCGCGTCGGCCTGACCACCGACTCCGACCACCAGGAGAAACTGCTCCCGCAGCGCGGCGCGGTCATCGCCGGCAACCTGATCGCGGACAACCAGCAGCCGAAGACCCCCGAACAGGCCGACGGGGGCTGGGGCATCGGCGTCGGCGTCGACGGCGGCAGCGCCAACCGGTTCCTGCGCAACCGGATCACCGGCAACGCCGACGCCGGGTTCGTGATCACCGCGACCGCCGACGTGCCGTCCGACGGCAACCGGATCACGGACAACGACTTCACCGCCAACGGCGTCGACATCGGCTGGACGTTCCCCACCGCCACCCATGGCCGGGGCAACTGCCTGCACGGCAACACGCTGCGCAGGACCGTGCCCGCACGGCTCACGGTGGCCGCGTCCTGCCCGCAGGACACCGGTTCGCCCAGCCCGTCCGGCACCTGGGCGCGGCCCCCGGCACCCCGGGGCATCCCGTTCACCGACGTGGCCGCGCCCGGACCCCAGCCGCAGTTCCCGGACGCCACGACCACCGGCGCCACCGTGGTGCCGGCCGTTCCGGAGCTGCCGGACACCGCGGGCATCCCCCTGCCGCCGCCGTCCCTGCTCGCCGCCGGCGCACGGGTGCGGACCTCGTGAGCGGCGGCTAACGCGCCGGTGTGATGCCGGGCGCGGGCCGCACGGGCACGTATTTCCGGGTGTCGAAGTCGATGACGAGTGGTTGGCGCTCGGAGGCCACGGCGGCCCGCACCCGGTACATGGTGCCGTCCGAGCCGATCCAGTAGCGCACGGTGCTCGACGTACCGGCCCTGGCACGGGCGTCCGGCCCGGTCATGACGTCCACCGGATGGCCGTCCACCGTGTCCCGCCCGATCCGGGCGGCGCCGTTCTGCGGCAGCAGTTCGGCGTTGTCCGGCCGGTCGCTGCCGAGGCTCAGCGCGATGGCCAGGGAACTGTCCAGGGAGCTGCCGGACGCCTGGAGCGGGCGGCGGTACCAGCCGGACGCGGGCGGCGCGGGCGGCGCCGCCGCCGGGACGTCCGCCAGGGGGTGGACGAGCACGGCGCCGGCCGTCCACTGGATCAGCCCGTCGCCGGACGCGTCCCGGCCGGTGCCGCGCACCACCCCGTACCCGATCCCGGCGCGGTAGTCGACGGAGCCGGTGACCACCAGACCGCCCGCAGCGCTCGGCACGGTGATCGTCACCGCGCGGCCGCCCGCCTGGTAGTTGCGGAACCGCGTGATCGCCAGCCGGTTCGCCTCGTCCGGCGTCACGGCGCGCCGACCGGTCCGGCCACCGCTGTTCCCGACGAGGACGAACGCGGCCGCCGCGACCGCCGCGAGGGCGAGCGCGACCGCCGCCCAGCGCAACCCCGGTGATCGGCGGCGCCCGCCTGCCGCGCGCCCTGACCCGCTCTTCATGGTCCGCACGCGGCGCAACGCTAACAGGCCCTTCCGATGTGTCCTCGATTTTTCCGGTTTCACGTATATGACGCGCCGTCAACTTGTACCGTTCCCGCGGGGGTTTGCTGCCGAATTGCCGAGTCGGGCGACGACGTAGACGACGCAAAGGAATGCGATGCCATTACGTAGGCTGGTGCGGGTGGGGCTGTCCTGTCTGTTACTGACGGGCGGCGCCACAGGTACGATCGTGACGAGCGCCGAGCAGGCTGGCGCCTCGACCTCCGACGGCACACTGACCGTCGAGACACTGCGGGACTTCTTCGGCACCGGTGTGATCAACACGACCATGGACGTGCCGCAGCGGGGGATGAAGGTCAGCGTGACCGACCCCGCGGGACATCACCTCACCGGCGTCACCGACGCCACCGGAAAGGTCGTGGTCGCGCCGTCGAAGGAGCTGACCGGCGGCCGCTACCGCGTCGACGTCACCGTCCCGGCGCCGTACAGCGGCTATCTGCGGGCGGCGCCGGCCTCGACGGCGGCGAACCACTTCGACAGCTTCACCACGTTCGTGGACGTCTCGGACGGCAAGGACGCCTCGGTGATCACCGGCGTCTGGAACCCGGCCGACTACGCACTGCCGGACTCGCGGTACTTCGTACCGATCCAGAACGGCGGCAGCGGCACGGACACCCGCTCGCTGGTGGCCTTCGGGACGAACGCCCGCGGCACCTGCCCCGACAAGGCGGCCTGCCCGGACGTGCTCGACACCCAGGCCCAGGTGGGCACGACGTTCGGGCTCGCCTACGACAAGGACCGCAAGCGGCTCTTCCAGGCGGAGTTCGCGCGCCGGTACACCGCGTACGGCCCGGACGGCGGCGACGCGATCTACGCCGTGCCGGCCGACGGCAAGGGCGCCCCGAAGCTGTTCGCCAAGGTGCCGGGCGCCTCGGTCACGCCGCACGACACCGCCCGGCTGATCAAGGACGCCGGGTTCACCGACGCGCCCGGAAAGGAGAGCATCGGCGGGCTGGCCCTGTCCGAGGACGGCTCGACGCTGTACGCGGTGAACCTGCGCACGCGCGCGCTGGTGAGCTTCGACGCGACCGGGACGTCCGCCTCGGCGCCGAAGGCGACCGTGCCGATCCCCGACCCGGGCTGCGCGGCGGCCACCGACTGGCGGCCCCTCGGGCTGACCACGCACGACAACGCCCTGTACGTCGGCGGTGTGTGCAGTGCGGAAAGCACACAGAAGCGCGAGGACCTGAAGGCCGTCGTCTACGCCTACGACGGCAAGCGGTTCACCCCCGTGCTGACCCACCCGCTGACCGCCGAGCGCGGGAACGTGCTCAGCGGCGACGCCGCCTTCCCGCAGGCCCACTTCTGGAACCCGTGGAACACCAGCCTGGAGACCTGGGACAGCCTCAAGGTGAACGGCACGATGATCGACCCGCAGCCGGAGCTGGCCAGCATGGCCTTCGCCCGTGACGGCTCGATGATCCTCGGCTTCCGCGACCGGTTCATGGACGTGGTCAGCTGGGGCGGGCTGGACCCGCGGCCGTCGCACGACGAGCCGGAGAACGGCATGTCCGGCGGCGACATCACCATGGCCTGCGCCACGCCCACCGGCGGCTACGCGTGGGAAGGCACCGGGGACTGCCCGAACCACGCGACCGGTGCCGCCGTCGACGGCGCCGAGGCCGACGGCGTCGTGGAGTACTTCCCGGGCGACTTCTTCCCGAACTCCGCCGCACCGACCCAGCCCGGACCCCACCAGGAGTCCTCCCTGGGTTCCGTCGCCTACATCCCGCAGCAGCAGTGGGTCGTCAGCACGCAGATGGACCCGACCGCCAACATCATCACCGACGGGACCGGCTACTACGACATCACCACCGGCGCCGGCCCCGGCAACAACCCGTCCGCCAACGCCTACCAGTTCATCGGCCCGAACCAGAACGGGTTCGGCAAGGCCGG
The DNA here is from genome assembly GCF_053598955.1 of Streptomyces sp. NPDC001056. Classification (NCBI taxonomy): domain Bacteria; kingdom Bacillati; phylum Actinomycetota; class Actinomycetes; order Kitasatosporales; family Streptomycetaceae; genus Streptomyces; species Streptomyces sp. NPDC001056. The sequence continues at coordinate 13,428 of NZ_JBSFLI010000034.1, forward strand.
CGGCCTCGGCGACATCGCGTACGCCGCGGCGAACGCGCCGATCCAGATCGGCAACGTGGTCTGGTACGACGGCGACCACAACGGCATCCAGGACGCCGGGCAGGTGCTGCTGCCGGGCGCGACCGTCAACCTGCTGGACGCCGACGGCAAACAGGTCGCCACGACCAGGACCGACGCCCACGGCGAGTACTACTTCGGCGGCGTCGGCGCGGCCTACCAGCTGACGCCGGGCGCCAAGTACACCGTGGAGTTCGACGTGTGCACCGCGGACACCGGCGAGGTGCCGGGGAAGCCCGCGGCCACCGACCTGCGGTTCACCCTGCCGCGGGCCGGCACGGACCGGGCACACGACTCCAACGTGACCCCGCCGACGTCCGGGCGGCTGTGCAAGGGCTCGGCGCCGGTCACGGCACCGGCGAAGCCGGGAGGGGTCGACCACACCATCGACGCCGGTGTCTACATCCCCAAGGCGGCCTCGCCGACGCCCACTCCGTCGGCGTCCACGTCCGCCTCCCCGACGTCCGCTCCCTCGGCGTCGCCGACCGCCGGGACGCCCGGCCCGGCCCCGGGTGGCTCGAACCAGGGCGGCGGCGGCCCCCTCGCCAGCACCGGCATGGCCGACGTGGGGAGAATCCTGTCCCTCGTGGCCCTGCTGCTCGGCGCGGGCTCGGCGATCGTCCTCGTGAGCCGTAGGCGTCTCGCCAGGCGGCGCTGACGCTCGACCCCGCGCGAACGACGGGCCGGTGCGACGCACCGGCCCGTCCGTGGTCTCTAGGGGTTCTCCCAGGCCGCCGGTTCCGCGGCCAGGGCCCGCACCGGCCCCGGCAGGGTGCCCGTCGCCAGGTCCGCGACCGTGACCCCCTCCAGGACGCGGCGGACGTTGGCCCGCAGCGCGATCCAGAGCGGCAGCAGGGGCTCGGCCGTGCCGGTGTACGACAGGGCCGTGGGGCGTTCCCCCCGGACCGAGACGATCGGGCCGTCCACGCCCCGTATGACATCGGCCACGGTGATCGTCGTACTCTCGCGGGCGAGCCGGTAACCGCCGCCCCCGCCACGCCGGCTGTCCACGATCCCGGCGCGTCGCAGATCGCCGAGGATCCCCTCCAGGAACTTGTGCGGGATCCCTTGCGCGGCCGCGATTTCCTCTGCTTTCACCGGCCCGTTACCCTGCCGTACGGCCAGCTCCAGTACCGCCCGTACCGCGTAGTCCGCCCGTGCCGAGATCCTCATGAATCCATTGTGGGACGTCCTCGCGTGGAGAATGGCCGCACCCGCGCCCCGTAAGACCGCCGGGAGGATCCACCTTGGCGCTCAGCAGACGTACCTTCAGTGCCCTGGCCGGCTCGGCCGCGCTCGGTCTCGCCCTCGGTGGCAGCGGCGGGACCGGGGCCCCCTCGGCGTACGCGGCCCGCAGCGTGCCGACCGGCCCGACACCCGCGCCGCCGCGCGCGGACGGCGAGCACCACACCATCGGGTACGACCGCTACTCCCTGCTGGTGGACGGCAGACGGCTGGTCGTCTGGTCCGGCGAACTGCACCCCTTCCGGCTGCCGAGCCCGTCGCTGTGGCGGGACGTGCTCCAGAAGATGCGCGCGCACGGCTACAACGCGGTCAGCGTCTACGTCGCCTGGAACTACCACTCGCCCGCACCGGGCACGTACGACTTCTCCGGCGTCCGCGACCTGGACCTGTTCCTGCGCACGGCCGCCGAGACCGGGCTGTACGTCATCCTGCGCCCCGGCCCGTACATCAACGCCGAGATCGACGGCGGCGGCTTCCCCGGCTGGCTGACGGCGACGAAGGGCCGGGCCCGGTCCGCCGACCCGGCCTATCTGGCGCACGTGGACGAGTGGCTGACGCACGTCGACCGCATCGCCCGCGAGCACCTGTTCACGCAGGGCAAGGGCACCGTGCTGCTCTACCAGATCGAGAACGAGTTCGACGCCCGGGTGGACTCGGCCGGCAGCCGCGCCTACATGTCCCACCTGTACAAGAAGGTGCGCGCCGACGGCATCGACGTACCGCTGTTCCACAACGACAAGAGCCGCAACGGGTACTGGACGCCCGGCTCCTTCGACACCGGTGGCGAGCGCGGCGGTTGGCTGTACGGCTTCGACGGCTATCCCTCGCCGGCCCAGACCCCCGCCGACTGGGGCACCTTCGGGCCCGGCGGGGCCAAGGGCGGGGCGAGCGCCTCGCCCGCCACGCCCGGGTTCGTGCCCGAGTTCGGCGGCGGCTGGTTCGACCCGTGGGGCGGCTCCTTCTACGACGGCAAGGGGTACGCCGAGGCCCGGCGCACCCGCGACGCCGCCTACGAGCGCCGCTTCTACCTGACCAACCTCGCCAACGGCCTCACCCTGCACAACGTCTACATGACCTTCGGCGGGACCTCGTGGGGCTGGCTGCCCGCGCCGGTCGTCTACACGTCGTACGACTACGGCGCCGCGATCGACGAGGCGCGCAACGTCACCGCGAAGATCGCGCCGATGCACCAGCTCGGGCACCTGCTCCAACGCGTGCCGGACTTCGCCAAGCTGGACCGCGCGGCGGACGTGACGGCGAAGGGGCTGAAGGTCTACCACCTGAAGAACCCGGACACCGGCGCGCACGTGTACGTCGCGCGCAACGACGGCGCCGACCCGGTGACCTCCGATCTGCCCACCGCCGAGGGCGACGTGAGGATCACGGTGCCGGGCAAGGACGCCAAGCTGCTGACCACGGGTCTGTCGCTGGGCAGGCGGACGCTGAAGTACGCCACCGTGCAGCCGACCATGTGCCTGACGGCCGGGCGGCAGGACGTCGCCGTGTTCACCGGCCGCAAGGGCGAGATGGCCGAGCTGGTGCTCACGTGCGACACCGACCCGGACGTCATGCGGCTCGACCCGGAGGCGGCCTGGGGCGTGGACGACTCGGGCCTGCACGTCAACGCCCCTCTCGGGCAGAGCGGTCTGATCCGGGTGCTGGTGGAGAAGGGCGACACCGACACCCCGCTGCTGCTCCTCTTCGCCGACGACGCCACCTCCGTACGGCTCTTCCCGTACGACACCCCGTCCGGGACCCTGCTGGTGTACGGCCCGCAGCTGCTGCGCCACGTCGAACTGCGCGGTTCCGAGGTCCACTTGACCGGTGACGTCACCGACACGACGAGCATCGAGGTGTGGGGGCCGCGCGGCATCGCCGGCCTGGTCTGGAACGGGCGCAGGGTGCCCACCCGGGTGACGATGTCCGGCAGCCTGATGACCACGGGGATGCTGCCCGCAGTGCCTGAGGTGCGGCTGCCGGAGCTGGGCGGCTGGCGGATGCGCCGGGAGAACCCGGAGGCGGGGCCGGGTTACGACGACTCGGGGTGGCGGGCCGCGGACAGGAGGACGTCGTTCAGCACGACGGCCGTCCCGAAGGGGCAGCCGGTGCTGTTCGCCGACGACTACGGGTTCCACTACGGCGATGTCTGGTACAGAGGAACGTTCGAGGACTCGTCCGACATCTCGGAGGTCGCGCTCGGCTACAGCACCGGTACGCAGGGGCTGTTGATGGCGTGGCTGGACGGGGAGCCGCTGGGCACGCACCGGATGCCGGTGCCGGACTCCGCCACGATCCGCAAGGGGACCTGGACGGACACGGCCGCGTTCCCCGTGCGCGAGGCGCTGCGCTCGCCCGGACGGCATGTGCTGTCCGTCCTCGTACGGCGGATGCAGCACGACCAGGACGGCAAGGCGAACGACACCCACAAGGCGGCGCGCGGGCTGACGGCGGCGGTCTTCAAGGGCGCTTCCCCGACGGTGCGTTGGCGCATCCAGGGCGAGGGCCGGACCGACCCGGTGCGGGGGCCGCTGAACAACGGCGGGCTGCACGGGGAGCGGGCGGGCTGGCATCTGCCGGGGTTCGGGGACGGCGACTGGGAGTCCGTGGGCTTCCCGCGTTCCGAGCGGTATCAGGGGGTGACCTGGTACCGGACGACCTTCCGGCTCGCCGTGCCCGGGGACGTGGACGCGTCGGTCGGGCTGACGCTCGACGACGACCCGTACCGGGCGTACCGGGCGCAGATCTTCCTCAACGGCTGGAACATGGGCCAGTACATCAACAACGTGGGCCCGCAGCACACGTTCGTGCTGCCGAACGGGGTGCTGCGGACGCGGGGCGAGAACACGCTGGCGCTCGCGGTGCTGTCGGAGTTCACGACGTTGTCGGGTCCGGGGGAGGTCCGGCTGACGTTGCTGGGGAGGGCGGCCGGAGGGGTGGTTGTGTCTTGAACCACCCCTCCGGGACCGGGTGACGCGGGCATATCCCGGCGCGTACGCTCGGTAGGGCTTCGGCGGCGAGAAGGGGAACGGATGGGCATCTCGGGCGCGCGGGCGCGGGCGGCACGGCTGACCGCACGGCTGCGGCGCCCCGGCGGCTCCGGCACGGCCATGCGCGCCCTGGCGAACGAGCTGACGGCCGCGGTCCGGTCCCGGCCCGAAGCCCCGGGTGACGTGCGGGGGTTGTGCCGGGCGCTGTGCGAGGAGATGAGCGCGCTGCGCGGCGGCCGGCCGCTGGAGCTGCGGTTCGAGCGCTTCCCGGACGAGATCGAAGTGACCGGGCTGTGGGTCGAGTTCGCCGACTTCGACCTGGTCATCGTGGAGGACCGGGCCGAGGATGTGCAGCAACTGGTCATTCTCGGCCATGAGTTGTGGCATCTGCATGCCGGGCACCGGCACCATCACCTCGCCGGTGACGCGGCGGCGCGGGCCTTCGCCGACACGCCCGGCTGGCCGGACCGGGCGCTCACCGTGGCCGCGCGCAACGGGTCCCGCGAGGCGGACGAGGCCGAGGCGGACGACTTCGGCCACCGCCTCGCCACCCTGTTCCGGGCCAGGATCGGCGGGTCCGGGGACACGCCGCCCGACCCGTTGCAGCGTGCGCTCGGCTACCGCGGGCGGGGCGGAGCGGCGCGGTGAGCACGCTGGCGCTGGACCCGTCGGTGCCGCTCAGCCGGTTGTACATCTCCTTCTGGGTCCCTACGGCACTGCTGACCGCCGCACTGCTGCTGAAGCTGCCCACGATCATCCGGCTGTGGCGGGACCCCCTGCTGCGCGCGGTCGGCGGGGTGCTCCTGTTCGCCTGCACGGTGTTCGTGTTCTGCATGCCGTCGATGATCCACCGGGTGAACGCGCTCACCGGGGTGCCCAACTTCGCCGCGCCCTGGTGCTATTCGCTGATCACCGCGAACTGCGGGGCGGGGCTGCTGTTCATCGTCACCTGGCGCAACGGTCTGCCCGAGCGGTCCGCGGTCACCCGGCGGGCGACGTGGTGGATCGTCTCGGGGTACGCGGCGGTGGTCGTCGCGCTGTGGGTGCTGTTCGCGCTCGCCGACGTGCCGGTGGAGCGGGTGCGGGACCTGGACACGTACTACGCCCGTACGCCCTTCATGCGTGAGGAGATCCTCCTCTACCTGCTGGCCCACACGGTGGCGTGCGCGCTGAGTTCCCGGCTGATCTGGGACTGGACGCGGGACCGGGGGCTGGACGCGTGGCTGCGGTGGGGGCTCCGGCTGCTGGGCGCGGGGTACGCGCTGAGCCTGCTGTACGACGCGTCCAAGGTGACGGCGGTCGTGGCGCGGTGGGTCGGCGGGGAGTCCGACTGGCTCAGCACGGACCTGGCGCCGCCGGTGGCCTCGCTGTCGGCGATCCTGCTGGCAGCGGGCTTCATCCTCCCGCACGCGGGCCAGGCCCTGCACGACCGCTACCGGATCGGGCTGGCCCATCACCGGCTGGGCCCGCTGTACCGCCTGCTGCGCTCGGCGAGCGGACCGGGGCCGCGGTTCTCCCTCCGGGCGCCGGCGGAGTTGCGCCTGACCCGCCGCGAGACGTACATCCGGGACGCGCTGCTGCCGCTCGCGCGTCATGTGGACGCGGACCTGACGCGGCGCGCGTACGCCGCCGCGATCGACCTGGGCCATCCGGTGGAGCGCGCCCGGGGGCTGGCGGCGGCGGTGGGCGTCCTGGACGCGGTCGAGAACGGCGGTCCGGGGAGGACGGCGGACCTCGACCCCACGGGTCTCCTCCGCGACATCTCCGCCATCTCGGCGGCGCTGCGGCGTCCGAAGGACCTCGCGACGGTGCGCGCGTCGGCCGGGGCGACGCCGACAGCGAGCGTGCGCGTACCGGAGTGAGTGACGGGGGCGGCCGGCTTCCGGGCCCGCAGCCGGGCACCATGGGGGACGTGGCTCTTGATTTCCAGCTGGTGTTGCTGCGCCGTATGGCCGATCACAACCCCGCTCTCGTGGACGAGGCCCGGCGGACGCTCCGTGTGTCGATCACGGAGATGCGGGAGACCAACAAGCGCTGGCAGGCGATGGTCCGCTCGCCGAGGGCGCGGGGCGCCGCCGCGCGGTACCGGTCCGTGCTCGGGGAACCCGAAAGCGCCGAGCCGCGCAGGATCGGGGACGTCGCGTGCGAGGCCCGGCGCTGGGCGCTGCCGCTCTGGCCCGGCCTGCGGTTCGAGGTGCTGGTCGGGCCCCATGGCGCCGTGTGGAACGAGTGGCTCGTGCGGGCCCCGGGCGCGGCGGGGCCGGCGCTGCGGACCGTGGAGGACCTCGCCCCCTGGTCCTGCACCGTCGACGAGGTCGCCCGCGCGTTCTCCCCGGCCCGCCCCCTGGAGGGCACCGCCCCCACTCGCTGGGGCCTCGCCTTCACCGCGCCCGACCGGGACGGCGTACGTCACGACGTCGTGGCCGAGTTCACCTGGGGCCTGCTCCAGCGGACCGCGCGCGTCAGTCCTCGAACCCCGTCGCCCGGGTCCGCTTCTCCCACGCCGTGACGTCGTCGCGGACCTGGTCGAGATGGGCGAGGACGGCCGTCACACCGTCGTCGCCGAGCGGAAGCCGCAGCGGCGTCCGCTCCGCGGCCAGCGCCGCGAGCACGAGCGCCGCCGCCTTCGCGGGATCGCCCGGCTGGGCGCCGTCCCCGCCGGCCACGTTCCCGCGGGTCTCGCCGACCCTGGCGTACACCCCGCTGTCCGCGCTCACCGCCGTCCGCCGCGCGTCGAACAGCGACGTCCGGAACGCCCCCGGCTCCACGATCAGCACCTTGATCCCGTACTCCGCCACCTCGTCCGCGAGCGCCTCGGACATCCCCTCCAGCGCGAACTTCGTCGCGCTGTAGCCGCCGAACCCGGCGAACGACATCTGCCCGCCCATGCTGCTCATCTGCACGATCGCCCCCGACCGTCGCTCCCGCATCCCCGGCAGCACCGCCCGCACCAACGCCGCCGGCCCGAAGAAGTGCAGGTCGAACAGGTCCCGCAGCTCCTGGTCGCCGGTTTCCTCGACGGCACCCACATGCGCCCGCCCCGCGTTGTTGACCAGGACGTCGATCCGCCCGTGCCGGGCCAGCACGTCCGCCACGGCCGCCTCCACCGCGGCGATGTCCGTCACGTCCAGGGCCAGCGCCTCCACCTGGTCGGGGTGCGCGGCCACCAGGTCGTCCAGGGCCTCGGGGCGGCGCGCCGCCCCGATCACCACGTCACCGGCCGCGATCGCGGCCTCGGTGATGTGCCGCCCGAACCCGCTGCTCGCCCCGGTCACCAGCCATACCTTGTTCACGACGACTCCCCTCGAACGGCCCGTTGCCTCCCGACACGCACCAGCCAACCGCCCGCCCGCCTTGCCCGTCCAAGATTTCCGGTGATAGCCAACGGTTATGACGGCCGACGCCCACACCCGCGATCTGCGCTACTTCCTCGCCGTAGCCGAAGAACTGCACTTCACCCGCGCCGCCGAACGGCTGTACGTCTCCCAGCCCGCCCTGAGCAAGCAGATCCGGTCGCTGGAAAGGCAGTTGGGGACGGAGCTGTTCCGGCGGGACCGGCACGGGGTCGCGCTGACGGCCGCGGGCGAGGCGCTCCTGCCGCACGCGCGGGCCGTGCTGACCGCGTGGGCGGCGGGCGCGGCGGCCGTGGAGGCGGCCAAGGCGGTCCAGCGCGCCACGCTCATCGTGGGCATGAGCACCAGCCCGGTCCGGGGCGGACTGCTGCCGGCGATCCGGTCCCGCTTCACCGCCGCCCACCCCCGCGTCACGGTCCGGCTTCGGCAGGTGAGCTGGGACGACCCGACCGCCGGGCTCGCCGACGGCACCGCCGACGCCGCCTTCGTCTGGCTGCCGCTGCCCGACGAGGAGCGCTACGACTGGACGGTCCTCGCCGAGGAACCCCGGCTGCTCGCCCTGCCCGAGACGCATCCGCTCGCCGCCCGTGCCGAGATCGACTTCGCCGAGCTGCCGGCCGAACCGTTCCTCGCCCTGCCGGCCGATGCGGGGGTGCTGCGCGACCACTGGCTGGCCCTGGACGCCCGCGCGGGCCGGCCGCCGGTGATCGGCGCGGAGATCGCGGGGGCGGAGGAGACGTACGAGGCGCTGGTCGCGGGCCTCGGGGTCTGCCTCGTCGCCGCGGGCAACGCGCCGTTGATCAGCCTGGGCGGGGTCGTCACCCGGCCGGTGCGGGGTATCGGGCCGAGCCGGTACGCGCTGGCGTGGCGGCGGGCGGACGGGGAGCGTCCGCTCGTCCGGGCGTACGCGCGGGCGTGCCGGGAGACGGTGGGCGGGTAGGCCGTGCTCAGGCCTCCGCCTCGGCCAGGATCGCGTCCACCGCGCGGGGCAGCGAGTCCGGGTGGAGGAAGAGGAAGAGGTTCGGCTCCACCAGTTCGAGTTCCATGAGGCGGGGTGCGCCGTCGGGGCCGTCGGCGAGGTCGACGCGGGCGTAGAGGAGGGGCGCGGAGGCGGCGGGTACGGCCGCCAACGCCTTTTCCGCCACGGCGAGTTCGGCGTCCGTCGGCTGCCAGGGAGTGAGGTCGGGGTGGGCGACCTTGTCGGCGTCGTACGGCGTGCCGGGCGCGAGGACGGCTCCCTTGCGGCTCGCGTGCAGCAGACGGCCGCCGAAGAACTGGAGGGCGCGTTCGCCGGTGACGTCGATGCCCTTGAGGTAGGGCTGCACCATCGCGGTGAAGCCCTCGGCGTGCATCCGCGCGAGGTGCCGTACCGCCGTGTCGTGCTCGGCCGGGGTGTAGCGGGCGGCGAAGCGGGCGCCCGCGCCGGAGGTCGGCTTGACGACGTACTCGTGGTCGGTGGGGAGGCCGTGGCCGGCCGCCTCGCCCGGGGCGATGTAGGTCGTCGGGACGGTGGGGACGCCGGCCGCGGCCAGCTCGCCCAGGTAGCGCTTGTCGACGTTCCACCGGATGACGTCGGCGGGGTTGGCGACCCGGGTCGCCCGCGCCGCCCGCCCCAGCCAGGCCGTGAACTCCGCGGCGCGCCAGCTGTAGTCCCAGGTGGAGCGGACGACGACGAGGTCGTACGCGGACCAGTCGATGCCGGGGTCGTCCCAGTAGGGGGCGTCGGCCCGCGCGCCGGCGTCGTTCAGCGCCCGTACGAGGACCGGGAGGTCCGCGTCCTTGCTGGGCCCGGTGCCGGGGTCGTAGGTGGCGAGGGCTATGCGGGGCACGGCGGGACTCCCTGTCGTACGGCATTCGAACACCCGCGAGGCTAACAAGCGGGCCGGAACCGGGACAGGGGGTTTGACCTTCACCTTCGGTGAAGCCCCAGCATCGGTGGCGGACGACGAGAGACGGGGACGCGATGGAACTGCTGACGATCGGGGCGTTCGCCCGGGTGAGCCGGCTGTCGCCGAAGGCGCTGCGGCTGTACGACGAGCTGGACCTGCTGCGACCCGCACAGGTCGACCCCGGCACGGGCTACCGGTACTACTCCACCGGGCAGTTGGGGCGGGCGCGGCTCGTGGCCTGGCTGCGGCGGCTCGGGATGCCGCTCGCCGGGATTCGCGCCGTGTGCGCGCTGGAACCGGCCGAGGCCGCGCGGGAGATCGGCGCGTACTGGGCGCGGGTCGAGGCGGAGACGGCGGTGCGGCGGGACCTCGCGGCGTTTCTCGTCGACCAGCTGACCGGCGAATCGGGAAGGGAACCGACGATGATGTGGGAACTGCGGCACTCCGCGCACACCGACCGCGGGCTCGTGCGCCCGGCCAACCAGGACACCCTGTACGCGGGCCGCAGGCTGCTCGCCGTCGCCGACGGGTTCGGGCCCGAGGGGCTGGCGGCGAGCGGGGCGGCGGTGGCGGCCCTGCGCTTCCTGGACGAGGCGGAGTCGCTGCCCGCGGAGGGGGTGCTGGGGGCGCTGGAGGACGCGGTGCGTGCCGCGGGGGTGGCGGTGGCGGAGCTGGCGAGCGGCACGAACGAGGTCGGCACCACGCTGACCGCGCTGCTGTGGACCGGGTCCCGGATGGCGCTGGCGCACATCGGGGACTCGCGGGTGTACCTCCTGCGGAGCGGCTCGCTGCACCGCTTCACCCAGGACCACCGGGTCTCCCCCGACTCCCCGCTGCTGCACAAGGTCCTGACCGGCGGCGCGGACCCCGTCCCCGACCTGCGCCTCCAGGAGCCGATGCCGGGCGACCGCTACCTGCTGTGCTCCGACGGCCTGACGGAGGCCGTCCCCGACGCCCGCATCCGGGAACTGCTGGCCTCGGGCTCGGGGCCGCGGGAACTGGTGGCCGCGGCGCTGTCGGCGGGCGCCCCGGACAACGTGACCTGCGTCGTCGCCGACCTCCACGCGGCCGCCTGAGGGGCGGACCCCGCGGACAGCCCCGGGCGAATCGCGCCCTACGCCCGGGATGGGCATGGTCGTCGCGGGAAGGATCGTGGTGTAGGAAGGGGCTGGATGGTCCTGAGGGTGAAGGGGTGCGCGGGTGTCCTCACTGTTCGGCGGGCTTGATGGTGGTGCGCGGGAGCGGGTGGCCGTGCGGTTCGACGGGAAGTCGCTGACGTACGGCGCTCTCGCGGGGGCGGCCGCGGTCGTGGCCCGGCGGGTCGGCCGGGGCGGGCGGGTGGCCGTGTGGGCGACGCCCGAGATGGAGACCGTGGTCGCCGTCGTCGGCGTGCTGCTCGCCGGTTCCGCCGCCGTGCCGCTCAACCCCAGGTCGGGGGAGAAGGAGCTGGCCCACATCGTCTCCGACAGCGCGCCCTCCCTCGTCCTCGCGGCTCCGGGTGCGCGGCTCCCCGACGCGCTGCGCGCTCTGGAGCGCGTCGACGTCGACGTCGAGGCGAGGGCGGACGTCCCGCACCCCGAACTGTCCGGCGAGGACCCCGCCCTCGTCGTCTACACCTCCGGCACCACCGGCCCGCCCAAGGGTGCCGTACTCCCCCGCCGCGCGCTCACCACGACGCTGGACGCGCTCGCCGACGCCTGGCAGTGGACGGAGGCCGACGTGCTGGTGCACGGTCTGCCGCTGTTCCATGTGCACGGGCTGGTGCTCGGCGTCCTCGGCCCGCTCCGCCGCGGCGGGTCCGTACGGCACCTGGGGCGGTTCTCCACCGAGGGCGTCGCACGCGCGCTCACGGACGGCGCGACCATGTTCTTCGGGGTCCCGACGATGTACCACCGCATCGCCGAGGCCCTCCCGGGCGACCCCGAGCTGGCCGAGGCCCTCGGCGGGGCCCGGCTGCTCGTCTCCGGCTCGGCCGCGCTGCCCGTCCACGACCACGAGCGGATCGCGGCGGCCACCGGGCGCCGGGTCGTCGAGCGGTACGGCATGACCGAGACCCTGATGAACACGAGCGTGCGCGCGGACGGGGAGCCCCGGGCCGGGACGGTCGGGGTGCCGCTGCCGGGGGTGGAGCTGCGGCTGGTGGAGGAGGACGGGACGGAGATCGCCGGACGCGACGGGGAGAGTGTCGGGGAGATCCAGGTGCGCGGGCCCAACCTGTTCACCGAGTACCTGAACCGGCCCGACGCCACCGCCGCCGCCTTCACCGCCGACGGATGGTTCCGGACCGGTGACATGGCCGTGCGCGAGCCGGACGGGTACGTCCGGATCGTCGGCCGCAAGGCCACCGACCTCATCAAGAGCGGCGGTTACAAGATCGGCGCCGGCGAGATCGAGAACGCGCTCCTCGAACACCCGGGCGTCCGCGAGGCCGCCGTCACCGGCGAGCCGGACGCGGACCTGGGCGAGCGGATCGTCGCCTGGATCGTCCCGGCGGACCCCGGGAACCCGCCCGGCACCGAGGAGCTGGCGGACCACGTCGCCCGGCGGCTCGCCCCGCACAAGCGCCCCCGCGTCGTCCGCCACCTGGACGTCCTCCCCCGCAACGACATGGGGAAGATCATGAAGCGGGCCCTGACCGATGCCTGACCAGCGGCTCACCGCGCGCGGGACGCTCGACCTCGTCACGGACGACGGCACCTTCGCCGAACTCCCGTCCCCGGCGCGGGAGTCCGGGCCCGACGGCCCACTCGCCTGGCAGGGGTACGACGCCTCGCGCGCCCGCGCCGCCGAACGCACCGGCGAGGAGGAGTCCGTCGTCTGCGGCACCGCGACCGTCGCGGGCACCCGTGTCGTGCTGATCGCCTTCGAGTTCGGCTTCCTCGGCGGCTCCCTGGGCGAGCGCACCGGCGACCGGCTGGAGGGGGCGTACACGTACGCCCGCGGACACCGGCTGCCCGTCGTGCCGTTGATCGCCACCGGGGGCAGCCGGATGCAGGAGGGCATGGTCGCGCTGACCCAACTCCAGCGCGTCGCACGGCAGTCGGCGCTCGCCCGGGAGGCCGGCCTCCCCCAGATCGCCGTCCTGCGCGACCCCACCACCGGCGGCGGGTGGGCCACTCTGGGCGCCGGCGCGGACGTGATCCTGGCCCTCCCCGGGGCCCAGGTGGGCTTCGCCGGTTCCCGCGTCCGCCCGCCCGGCGCCGACCCCACCGCCTACACGGCCGAGGCCCAGGTGGCGGCGGGGGCGGCGGACGCGGTGGTGCGGGCGGAGGACCTGAAGGAGACCCTGGGGGCGTGGCTGCGGCTGCTGTCCCGGACGGACCGGGGGACCCCCGCCCCGGTCCCGGCCGCCCTCGACGCCCCCGGCCTCCCCGCCACCGGCTGGGACGCCGTCCGGCGCGCCCGCTCCCCCGAACGCCCGCGCGCCCGCGCCTACCTGGACGCCTACTTCGCCCACCGGGTCGAGATCAGCGGCGACCGGTGCGGCGGCCGGGACCCCGGCGGCATCCTCTGCGGGTTCGGCGAGCACCACGGTCGTACCGTCGCGTTCGCCGCGCAGACCGGGACGGGGACGCGGCCGGCCGGGTACCGGACGGCGGCGCGGGTGATCCGGATGGCGGACCGGCTGGGGGTGCCGGTGCTGACGCTGGTGGACACCCCCGGTGCCGCGAACGACGCGGAGGCCGAGCGGCAGGGGGTCGGCGCGGCGATCGCCGAGGTGTTCGGGGCGGTGGCCGGGGCACGGGTGCCGGTGACCACCCTGGTGATCGGCGAGGGCGGCTCGGGCGGCGCCCTGGCGCTGGCCGCCCCCGGCGACACCTGGGCCACCCCGGACAGCTACTTCTCGGTCATCGCCCCGGAGCTTGCCGCGGCCATCCTCAAACGCCCCCCGGAGGACGTCGAGAACACCGCGGACCAGCTCCGCGTCCGCCCGCAGGATCTGGTGGAGCTGGGCCTGATCCGGGGCATCGTCCGCGGCCCCGGGCAGGAGGGCGCCCCCTGAGGGGCGCCCCCGAGGGCTACCTCACCCCCACCGCCCGGACGATCTCCTGCGTCACCGACCCGCCCTTGTCGTCCCGAGCCGACGCCCGCAGGGAAACGGAGGCGGCGGTCGACGGCACCGTCAGCGTCCCGCGCCACGAGGCACCGGCCTCTTCCAGGGGCACCGCGGTCCACGTCGCCCCCTCGTCGTACGAGACCTCCAGCCGGCCCCCGCCGACGGTCCCCGTCCCCGAGGCGCCGGCCATGTACCGCGCCCCGAGCGTCACCGGCAACCGCCGCCCCGAGGGCACGGCGCCCGCGAGGTCGGTGTCGAGCCCGTAGGACAGGTTGATCAGCGGCAACGTCGTCGCGTGGTCGTCCGGCGTCCGGGCCGAGCGGAAGGTCCACTCGGTGTGCCCCTTCGTCGCGAGCTCCCAGTGCTCCGGGTCCAGCGAGGTGTCGGTCACCACCTTGTAGGTGTGCTCGTCGGCCGGCGCGTCCCAGACGAACGCGGTCGAGCCGCTGCCGCTGTCCGCCAGGGTGCCGTCCAGGTACACGGACGTCGACTGGCTCATCCCGCTGTCGCCCCACACGTCCCCGAACCCGGTGTGATCGGGGCCCGAGTCGCCCCACCCGGGCGTGTTCAACTGGATCTGGTTCCCGGTCCGCTGCTCGCCCCAGCCGAGGCCGGTACCGAGCCACGGGTGCCACACCGGCTGGAACCAGTGCAGCCGGGGCCGGCTGCCGCCCTCGTAGCGCACCAGCCCGCTGCGCTCCTCCAGCGTGCCCGGGCCGATGGTGACGGACTCGGTCCACAGCTGGCCGGGGCCGGTGGAGACGTAGTCCGTGCGCCTGGCGGGCAGGTCGATGTTCTCCTGGAAGCCGATACCGACGGGGAAGGTGTCGGTGACGGAGTAGCGGAACTCCCCGCCACTCGTCGGCCGCGCCGCGTGGAACGAGACGTGCAGGGCGGCCAGTTGGCGCGCGGAAGGCCGGTAGGTCAGATCGCGGTCCGGGATCGCGCCCCGGTGGCCCTCGGAGAGGTCGTACACGTACGGCGAGTCGGGTGTCCCGGTCATGTCCACGGAAGCGTCCGCCCGCAGCCGCGCCGCGTCCGCCTGGTCCACCGTGGCGATCACCAGCGGGCGGTTCGTGTCGTCGTCGTTGCCCCACCAGTCCATCAGCCGCCCCGGCGCGTCGTCCGTGACGAACAGCGCCTTCGCGCCCGCGTCCTGGGCCGCCCGCGCGAGCGCCAGCGGGTCCGCGCCGTCGGCGAGGTGGGCCAGCACCGCCTTGCCCGAGACGGCGGAGGGCATCGCGCCGTCGCCGACGTCCACCAGCGGCAGCTTCTCCCGCCCGGAGACCAGCGTGCCGCCCGGCTGGACCGTGGCCTCGGCGACGCCCCTGACCTCCAGCTGCGGCTTCGCCAGCCGCCACACCGTGCGGTACTCGAAGGTGCCCTGGGCGACCTCGGGCGTGGGCGCGGCGAAGACGCTGTCGTAGGTGAGGGGCACCTGGACCGCGCCGAAGAGATCGGCGCCGTTCGCGGCACGGTCGTACTCCATGAGGAGCTGGTGGGTCTCGGTGCGCCGGGACACCGCCGCCTTCACCTCCCGCAGCTTCGTGCCGTCGAGGGTGACGTCGCTGTCGTGGTCGAGGGTGACCTCGGGCGCGGAGAGGAAGCCGAGGCCGAGGGAGTCGGCGCCGTGGCTGCCGTGCACGTCGAGGAAGGACGTGAGGGCGTACGTGCCCGGCTTCAGGCGGAGTCGCAGGGTGCCGGAGTCGCCCACGTGCTCCTGTAGGGGGTCCGCGTTCATGGCCAGCTGCTGCACCGTGAGGTCGGCGGCCGTGGGAGCGCCCGCGCGGTCCTTGACGTGGACCGTGAGCGTGTACCGCTCGTCCTCCTTGACCAGCCCGAACACGGTGTGCGCGCGCACCGCGCCGGAGTCGTCGGTGGCCACGATCTGCCCGCTGGTGTCACCCACGGGCGCCTTGGCGCCGTCGCCGGTGACGGTGGTGGCGGCGGTGCCGTGCGCGGGGACGGTGAGGGAGGAGTCCGCGAGGGTGGCGACGCCGTCCGGGGCGCCCCGCACCGACAGGGTCAGGTGGACGTCCTGGTCGGCGGAGTTGGTGTAGGTGAGGGTCCTGGTGACCGGCTTGTCCGCGTCGTAGGGCCAGCCGTGGAAGCCGAGGTCCGCGCTGCCGGTGGCGGTCACCGTGGCCTGTACGGCGTCCGGCACGCTGACCCGTCCGGCGCCCACCGTGTAGGCGGAGACGTCGAGTTGCCTGGACGTGGACATCAGCGCGTCCTTCAACTGGGCGCCGGTCCAGTCGGGATGCTCCTGCGCGAGGAGTGCGGCCACGCCCGCGACGTGCGGCGTCGCCATCGACGTACCGCTCATCGTGGTGTAGTAGCCGCTGCCGTCGACGAGTTGGGAGCGGGCGGCGAGGATGTCGACGCCGGGGGCGGAGAGGTCGGGCTTGAGGGCGTTGTCGCCCGGCCGGGGGCCCGCGCTGGTGAAGTAGGCGGGCTGGTCGGCGGAGTCGACCGCGCCGACGGTCAGGGCCGCGTCGGCCGCGCCGGGCGAGCTGATGGAGGAGGGCGCGCCGGTGTTCCCGGCGGCGACGACGAAGAGCGCCCCGGTCTCCCGGGAGAGGCTGTTCACGGCCTGGGCCATCGGGTCGGTGCCGTCGCTCGGCTCGGCGGACCCGAGGCTCATCGAGACGATCCGGGCGTGCACGTCCCGCGCGGCCCACTCCATGCCGGCGATGATCTGCGACTCGCTGCCCGAGCCCTGGTCGCTGAGCACCTTGCCGACGGCGAGGGTGGCGTCCGGCGCGACGCCCTTCTCCCTGCCGTCGGAGGCGGCACCGCTGCCGCCGACGGTGGAGGTGACGTGGGTGCCGTGCCCGTAGCGGTCGGCGACCTCCTCGCCGTCGACGAAACTCCTGGACTGGCTGACACGGTCGGCCAGGTCGGGGTGGGTGAGGTCGGCGCCGGAGTCGAGGACGGCGACGGTGACGCCCTTGCCGGTCAGGCCGGCGTCCCACGCGGTCGGGGTGCCGATCTGGGCGTTGCTCTCGGCCATGTCGGCCTCGACCCGCCCGTCCAGCCACACCTTGGCGACGCCGTCGCCGCGCGTGAACGACCGCCAGAACGTACGCCCCTTGCCCGCCTCGACGGCCGCGCCGCGCACGCTGGGGAGGCCCCGGCCGCGGGAGGTGCCGGCCGGGGCGGCCGCGGGGACGCGGGTGTCCTTGCCGTAACTCACGATCAGGGGCGTGGACTTGGCCTTGCCGTCGGCGAGGCCCTGGCGTATCAGCGCGCTCACGTCGAACAGCCGCCGGTCCAGCCGCCCCGCGCGCAGGTACGGCAGTGCCTCGTCCGGTACGACGGTCAGGTCGCCGTTGCTCGTCTGCGTGCGGACGGCTCCGGTGGCACCCCGGGGCCGCCGCACGGTGACGGTCTTCCTGCCGTGCCCGAGGTCGGTGACGGTCACCTGGTCGCCGGTGAGGAGGGTGACGGTCCGGGGGGCGGGGGCGGGGGCGGCCGGCCCCACCGCCGTGACCTTCCCGTCCGCGGCCGCCGCCCCGGGTACCGGCACGGCGGCCAGCACGAGCCCTGCCGACAGCAGGGCCGCCCGGCGTCTGACTGGTCCTCTGGTCATCCACGCCCTCTTCCGCGTCCGGATCGCGCGCCCGGAACGACCCGTCCGGTACGGCTGGTCCGGAATGGCTCGTCCGGAACTGTCGAGTACTGCGCTTCACGTGCAGGCAAGAGTGTGGTGCGACCGGTGGGAGCGCACAGGGGGCCGCGCGTGGCGGGTTGTCACAGTGGCGGGTTCCCGCCATGTTTGGGCGGTTGACCCGCCGGAGCGTAATGAGTGGGCCGCGCGAAGCGCCGTCCGTACCATGGGGGTTGCTCACAGGTCTGCGACGAGGGGGAGCGAGCGGCGGCATGGACCAGTTGGTGGAGTTCGAGACCGAGGACGGCGCCCGCGTCGTGGTCGAGGGGGCCACCGCCGGCACCCGGCCCGGCACCCGGCTGGTCTCGCGCGGCGACGGGGTGGTACAGGCGGCGCGCACCTTCGAGGGCGCGCTGGACGGCGTGCGGGCGGCGGCCGAGGCCGCGCTGCGGGTCTTCCGGGACGGCAGCCTGCGGCCCGACTCGGTGGAGATCGAGTTCGGGGTGAAGATGTCCGCGGAGGCCGGTGCGATCATCGCCAAGGGGTCCGCGGAGGGCCAGCTGGTCGTCAAGCTCAGCTGGGCTCCCGGGACTTCGCCCGTGGTGTCCGGCGTGCCCGGTCAGACCGCCGTCGGCCCGGAGTCCGCCGAGCGCCCATGAACAGTGCCGCCTGGCATGCCCGGATCCACTGTGGCCACGAGGTGGGCGCGGGATTCCTGGTCACCGCCCGCCGGGTGCTCACCTGTGCCCATGTCGTCCGCTTCAGCGACCAGGACACGGTGTCCGTGGTCTTCCCGCACGCCAGGGAGCTGGGCGAGGTGTCCGCGTCGGTCGTCGCGCACGGCGGCTGGGCGGGCGGCCTCACCGACCCCGGCGACGTGGCCGTGCTCGAACTCGACCGGGAGGTGCCGCTCGCCCCGGCCCGCTTCGCCCCGCCGGGCGCCGCGTACACGGAGCCGTACCCCCGGCTGGTCGCCTACGGCTTCCCCGGGGGCTACGACGAGGGCACGCTCGCCGAATACCGGGCCGTCTCGGGCCAGTTGATCGCGGGAGAGTGGCTGGAACTGGTGGCCTGGCAGGGGCACGGGCAGCCGATCGTGGCCGGGTTCAGCGGGGCGGCGGCGACCCTGCCGGACGGCCGGGTGGTCGGCATGGTCACCTCGGCCTCGGAGGCGCCGGACGTGCGCAAGGGCCGGATGCTGCCGCTGGACGTACTGGCCCGGTACTGGCCGGAGTTGGGCGAGCTGGTGCCCACGCCGGGCCATCGGGAGGACACGCTGCGGGAGTTGTACGAGCTGCTGCGGTGCGTGCCGGGCGCCCGGGAGTGCGATCCCAACCGGCTGTACGTGGACGCGGTGGGCGCCTTCGGGCCGCCGCTGCCCGCGGGCGGATTCCCCACGCTGGGGGCGGCGGCCGCGTATGTGCAGTGGGAGGTGCCCGACCCGGCGGCGGTGGAGCGGTTGGCGGGACGGCTGCGGGAGCTGGTGGGCGCGGGCCCGGTGGCTCCGCCCGCCCCGCCGCTCGCGAGGGCTACGGAGGACGGGAAGGCCGCGCAGGCGTCCCCGCCCTGGGCGCCGGTCGTCGTGGAGATCGACCACAGCGGCGCCGGGCTCGACCAGGTGACCGTGGAGGTGTCGGCGTACCGCGACGGACAGCGCCGCCCGGTGGGCACGCGCCGGCTGCCGCGTACCGACGTACGGTCGTACGTCCAGCACCGCATCGACGACGCCGTCGCCCATCTCGACCCGGACGCCGAGGAACTGGTGACCTTCGTGCTGCCGCGCGAGTGGCTCAACGAGGCGGTGGCGCACTGGGAGTGCGGCGCGGACGACAGCACGCCACTGGGCTGCGCCTACCCCCTCGTGGTGACCGACCGCGCGCGGCACCGCAGCAACCGGTTGCGGCACCAGCTGCGCAAGAAGTGGCAGAAGCTGGACGGCGGGCGCCCGGTGGAGGTGCACCGCGTGGAGTGCGGCAGCCAGGAGCGGCCGCCGAGCCTGCGCAAGCGGCTGTGGGACGGCGACGCGGGACTCGCCGGGTTCGCGGTCCCGCCGACGGCGGCCCGGGAACACTTCGAGATCGGCCTCAACGTCCCGGTCCCGGTCCTGCTGTGGTCCCGTACGGGTTGCCCGGCCGGGGTGCACGGGGAGCGGACGTGCGCAAAGGCGCACGAGGACCCGCGCCAGGCCTGGAGCGGACACCGGGAGGCGGCAGCCGCGGTGACCGTGACCGCCGACCCGCCCCGTACCGGAGCCCGCTGCCCCGGCGCCGCCTTCCTGGACCAGCTCGCGGTCGCCGTGGCCGAGGTCCCGCCCGCCGAACTCCCCCGTCACGTCCGGTCGTTACGGATGACGGCGGACGCCGCCGACGAGCCCGACCGGCACTGGGCGCGGGACCTGCAGCTGCTCTGGGACGACCCCCGCTGCTTCCCCGAGCCCGCCGCCAGCCTGCACTCCCCCGTCGACTGACCGCCCGCACCCCCACCACGGAGAAGAAGAAGCCATGCCCCTGTGGCCCGTCTACACCGGTACGAACGCGCCGCACGACGGCATCGCGCAGCTGCCCCCGCCGCCCCCGTGGCGCGCCTTCGACGGCGGCCCGGTGCTGGACCCGCCGGACGCGTCCGCCGACCGCTCGGCCGTCTCCCCGGACCGGGTGCACCGCGCCGAGACGTACCGGGCCACCGAGGACACGGTGCAACTGGTCAACGCGGCCCTGTACCTGCGCCGCCCGCTGCTGGTCACCGGCCCGCCCGGCACCGGCAAGTCCTCCCTGGTGTACGCCGTCGCGCGCGAGCTGCGGCTCGGTCCGGTGCTGCGCTGGAACATCACCAGCCGCAGCACCCTGCACGACGGGCTCTACCAGTACGATCCGCTGTCCCGCCTGTACGCGGCACGGCAGCAGGCGACGCACCAGGACCGCCCGGAACCGCCGGGCGAGGCGCCCGACGAGACCGGCATCGAGCACCATCTGCGCCTCGGCCCCCTCGGCACCGCCCTGCTGCCCTACGACCGCCCCCGCGCGCTGCTCATCGACGAGATCGACAAGAGCGACCTCGACCTGCCCAACGACCTGCTGAACGTGCTGGAGGAGGGCCAGTACCAGATCCCCGAGCTGGTGCGCGCCGCTCGGCTCGCCCCGGACGGCACCGCCCGGGTCCTGGCCGACGGCACCGACGAGCGGGTCCCGGTGGTGCGCGGCCACGTCCGGTGCCGGGCCTTCCCGTTCGTCGTGCTCACCAGCAACGGCGAGCGCGAGTTCCCGCCCGCCTTCCTGCGCCGCTGCGTCACCCTGCACCTGCGCCGGCCGGACGACCGGCATCTCGCCGACATCGTCCGCGCCCACCTGGGCGAGCCCGACGCCTACGCCCGCGAACTGATCGGCCGCTTCCTGGACCGCACCAGCGCGGGCGACCTGGCCACCGACCAGCTCCTCAACGCGATCTACCTCGCCCGTACCAGCGACCTGGACACCGGGTCCCTGGACCAGCTGGCCGAGCGGCTGATGCCGCACCTGGGACAGAGCGCGCAGACCGATGTCTTCTGACACCCCCGGCGCCCCGGAATCCGCGGACGCCCCGGACGCCCCGGACGCCCCGGACGCCCCGGACACCCTGGCCCGCCTCGCCGCCGTACTGGCCGAGGCGGGCCGGGGCGTGCCGCCGACCCCGCGCGAACTGGCCGAACTGCTGTGGCTGGCCCGGCACATGGGGGCCGAGGACCCGGGGCAGGGCACTCCGGCCCTCCCCGCCCAGGACCCCAAGAGCGCCGCACCGCGGCCATCGCCCTCCCGCCCCGCCCCTGAGCCCCAGCCCCGGTCCCAGCCCCCGGAGAACGAGCGGCACCAGCCGCCCCCCGCCCCACCGGCCGTCCCCGAACCCCCCTCCCGGGTCCCGCTGCGCCTCCCCTCCCCCGCGCCTTCCGCGGACCGCCCGCCGCACACCACCCTGCTGGCCCCCGCGCCCCCGATGCTGCGCCACCCGCTCGCCCTCCAGCGCGCGCTGCGCCCCCTGCGGCGCCGGGTCGACGCGCCCATCGGCCGGGAGCTGGACGAGCGGGCCACCGCCGACCGCATCGCCCGCCTGGGCGCGCGACCCGACGGATGGCTCCCGGTGCTGCGGCCCGCCCGGGAGCGCTGGCTGAGCCTGAACCTGGTGTACGACGCCGGTCCCACGATGCCGGTCTGGCGCCCGCTGGTCCGCGAACTGCACACGGCGCTGGCCCAGTCGGGCGCGTTCCGCACGGTCACCCTGTACCGAGCCGACGCCGACGGCACGGTGCGCGGCCCCGACGGGCAGCTCCCCGCGGACGGCCGTACCGTCACCCTGCTGATCAGCGACTGCATGGGCCCGCAGTGGCGGGAGGGCCCCGCCGGCACCCTCTGGTACGCCACCCTGCACCGCTGGGCGCGCCGGATGCCGCTGGCCGTCGTACAACCGCTGCCCGAGCATCTGTGGCGGGAGTCGGCGCTGCCCGCCGCACCCGGCCGGCTGTCGGCGCCGCACCCGGTGGCGCCGTCCGCCGCGCTCACCTTCGCGCCGTACGAACGGTGCGAGTCCGACGAGGCGGCGGCCGCCGTCACCCTCCCGGTGCTGGAGCCGGAGCCGCGGTGGCTGGCGAACTGGGCCGGGCTGATCAGCACGCCGGGCGGCACCCGGTTCCCGGCGGCCGCGGCCCGGTTGGGGCGGCCGTTGCCGGTCGACGCGGAGGACCGTACGGACATCGGCGGGCTGTCCGCCGAGGAGTTGGTGCTGCGGTTCCGGGCGACCGCGTCCCCGGAGGCGTTCCGGCTGGCCGGGCATCTCGCGGTCGGGCGGCCCGACCTGCCGGTGATGCGGCTGGTGCAGGCCGCGGTGGAACCGGACCCGCGGCCGCAGCACCTGGCCGAGGTCGTACTCAGCGGCATGCTCACCGCGCTGCCGGGGGCGCCGGCCGGGTCGTACGCGTTCCGGGAGGGGGTGCGGGAGCTGCTGCTGCTCGGGCTGCCGCGCACCGAGCGCAATCGGACGGTCGAACTGCTCGACCGGATGGGCGAGTTCATCGACGAGCTGGCGGGTCGGGCGCCGGGCGGATTCCGGGCGGTGGTGCCGTCCGAGCGGGGTCTGCCGACGCCCGTGGAGCACGAGCCGGTCGCCATGCTCCGCGCGGAGAGCGTGCGCAGGCTGGCGCCGGCGGGCGGCGGGGGGCTGCTCGCGGGGCGGTACCGGCTGGTGCGGAGGTCGCACACGGGGGACCGGGGGTGGGTCGCCGAGGACACGCGGGACGGGGGTGCGCTGGTCGTCGTGTGCCGGTACGCGCCGGACGAGCTTCTCGGCCCCTTCGCCCAGGTCTGCCGGGACCTCATGGAGGTGGACGAGCCGGGGATCGCGCGGGTCCTCGATCACGGCTTCGACGGCGGGACTCCCTATCTGGTGCGGGAGTTCGTCGAAGGGCCCACGCTGTTCCAGCGCATGGCCGTCGCGGAGTGGCTGTCCCTCGCCGAGACGGACGCCCTGACGCGGAAGCTCGGCGAGGCGGTCCTCGCGCTGCGCAGGCGGGAGGGACCGTGCGGCGAGCTGACCACCCGTTCCGTGGTCCTCTCCCCGAACGGGCCGGTCCTGACGTGTCTGGACGCCGCTCCGGTCGTCCACGGGAGCCGCCTGGAGACCGTCGCGGCGTTCTCGGACATCGTCGACGCCCTTCAGGGCAGCCCCCAGGTCCTCTTCACCACCGGCGACCTCACCGGCCACCCCGAGACCCGCATCACGCTCGAAGCCGCCGTGCACGAGATCCTCTCCCGGTCGCTGCCCGTCGACCGGTTCCGGGTCGAGGCCCTCCCGGACGGCTACCGGGTGCGCACCGGTCCCGACGCCTACCTGCTGCCCGTCCTCGTCGCCGTGCTGCGGGAACTCCCTTTCAGCGTGGCCGGGTTGACGGAGCCGACGGCGTTGCGGGTGATGTTCGGGACGTCGTTCGGCCAGCTGCCGCAGGCCGCCACCGGCATCGACGTCCTCGTACCACCCGCGCTCTACGACGAGTTCGCCGCCAGCTCCGCCGCGCGGGACGCCCCGCCCTTCGAGCCGGTCTACTACGACGACGCCCCGGACGCGCCCGCCGCGGCCTGGCACTGCCCGCTCACCACCGAGCGCCCCCGGCGCCAGCTGGTGGAGGGCCCGTTCATCACCCAGGACCTGCGCGAGCTGGGCGTGCCCACCCCGGGGCGTACGGCCGTCGTGCACACCCGCCCCGGCGGCACCCTCACCCTGCTCGACCCCATCCGCCCGTACGCCCCCCGCCCGGAGACGTACTACACGGTCGACCTCACCGTGCAGCAGGCCCGGCGCACCCTGTCCCTGCCCGGTTCCGGGAAGACGGCGTTCACGGCGGTGGCGGAGCTGACCTGGCAGGTGACCGACCCCGTCGCCTTCGTCCGGGCCGGTGTCGCCGGCGTCTCCGCCCTGCTGCTGGAGCACCTGCGCGAAACGGCCGCCCGGATCACCGCCCGGCACCCGGCGCGCCGGGCGGGCGCCGCCGAGCGCGCGGTGAACGACGGGGTGCGCGACTGGCCGGTGCCGGGACTCACCGTGTCGTACACCGTGCGGCTGGGGACGCGGGGCGCGGACGGGCGCGGACGGACCGCCACCCCGCCGCCGGGGGCCCTGCTCACCGGGGCCGAGTGCGTACTGGTCGGCTTCGAGGGGCCCCTCGCCCGGTTGTTCACCGCGCAGAGCGCCCACGCGGCCGTACTCGACCTGCTGGGCATCGTGGCCGAACACCGCGATCCGCAGGACGCGTTGGCGGGGCAGCCGCTGCCGGTGGCAGGGGGACGGGGGGTGTTCCCGCATCCGCTGGATCTGCTGCGCGCGTTCGCCCGGGACCGGCTCGGGCCACTGCTGGAGGAGCGCCTTGAGGAGCTGGAACTGGCCGCCGTGCCCGACGCGCCGATGACGCACCGCTCGCTCGCCCTGGTGCGCGCGCTGCACAGGTCCGGGCGGCGGGTGAGCGTGGTGTCGGACGTGAGTTCCCGGGCGGTGCAGCGGGGCGTGCAGTCGTACAAACTGCCTCTCGCGGGGGTGCACGCGCGCCGCGGGGATCCGGGCCTGCTGACGCCGAACCCCGGCTGTCTGCTCCGGGCCCTGGCACACCTCGACGTGCCGGCCCACCGGGCCGTGCTGCTCGGTTCCTCGGTCGCCGAACTGACGGCGGCCCAGCGGCTCGGCCTGCCCTTCATCGGGTTCGCCCCGTCCGTCTCCGGGCGGCGGCTGCTGCGCGACGCCGGCGGGGAGGCGGTCGTCTCCACGCTCGAACCCCTCCTGGAGGCGATCCGCGCCGCCTGACCCGGCGACACACCGGGGAGCCCCGCGATTACCCCCGTTCGGCGGCGCCCCGCCCGGCCCCCCACAAAAGGCGGGCGGACCGGCGCGGCGCGCAGGATGCGGAGAGCAGGGAATGCCCCCGCGCCCGGAAGGAGCTGCCGTGTCCGTCAGCCTGGAGCAGTTGCGCCGCTGTCACTTCGCCGTCGACCTGGGCGCGGCCCGGACCCGGGTGTACGTGAAGGGCGCGGGGCTCGTCGTGGACCAGCCCTCGGTCGCGGCCGTGAACGTCCGTTCCGGCTCGCTGATCGCGGTGGGCGACTTCGCGGAACAGATGACCGGCCGGACGCCGGACTACATCAGGGTCGTACGGCCCGTCTCCGGCGGCACGGTCGTCGACATCGACATGGCCCAGCGCATGCTGCGGCACCTGATGGGCGACAAGCTGCGCCGGGCGCTGCGCCGCAAGGCCCGGCTGCGCGCGGCCGCGTGCACCCCGCACGACGCCGATCCGCTGGCCCAGCGGGCGACGATCGAGACGCTGCTCGGGCTCGGCGCGCGCCGGGTGGAGCTGGTGGACACGCTGATCGCGGCGGCGGTGGGCTGCGGGCTGCCGGTGGAGCGGCCCGAGGCCACCATGATCATGGTGTGCGGGGCGGCGGCGACGCAGGTCGCGGTGCTGTCGCTGGGCTCGATCGTCACGGCCGAGCGGATCCCGGTGGGCGGGGAGGCCGTGGACCACGCGATCGTGCAGTACCTGCGGCACACGCACCAGCTGTTGCTGCCGAGCCACTCGGTACGACCGCTGCAACTGGCCCTGTCCGGCACCGGACTCACCCCGCAGGGACCGGCCCGGACCGAGATCAACGGCCGGGACGTGGCCACCGGGCTGCCGCGCACCGTGCGGATGGACACGGCGGCCGTGCGCAAGGCGATCCAGACCCCGCTGACGGCGGTCCTGGACGGCATCGGCAAGGTGCTGCGCGAGTGCCCGCCGGATCTGGTGGCCGATCTCGTCGACCGCGGGGTCATCATGGTCGGCGGCTCGGCGCTGCTGCCCGGGTTCGACCAGATGGTGCGCGAGGCCACCGGGATGCCGGTGGCCATCGCCGAGCGCCCGGACGTGTGCGCGGCCCAGGGGCTCGGCGAGATGCTGGAGGGCCGGATCGAGCCGCTGGTCCTCGACCCGCTGGCCGCCTGAACTCCCTTCGGCCGAGGGGAGGTCCAGTAGGCGTGGTCGGCCGTGATGTCCGCGGACAGGTCGAGGCGGCACCGTGCGGTCTCGGGGCGCAGGCCCATCAGGAGGTGGGTCAGGGCGCCCACCGCGGCGAGGTGGGCGATCCGGCTGGCGGAGGTCTCCAGGCCGAAGACGAGATCCTGGCCGCCGGCCACGAGCACATGGCGGCTGGTCTCGCTCAGCGGTGAACGGGCGACGGGGATCGGGCTCATGCGCTAGTGCGGTCCGCCGAGGTGACAGCGGATCGTCGTACCGTCCGTCCGCGTGTGCGTCCGCACCAGGTCCGCCACCAGGTTGACCAACAGCAGCCCGCGACCGCCGCGTTGGTCACGGTCGGCGGGCCGGCGCCCGGCCAGCGGATCGGTCAGCCGGCCCCCGTCGCGCACCTCGCACAGCACCTGGCCGTCCTGCGCCCACACGGTGAGCGTGCCCCGACCGCCGCCGTGCACCACGCTGTTGGTGGTCAGCTCGGCGGCGACGAGGGTCAGGTTCTCCAGCGCCACACCGGCGAGCCCCAGCCCGCCGCCGTGCCGGGTGGCCAGGTGCCGCACCGCGGGCAGCCGGTCCGCGTCGAACGCGACGCGGAGCACCCCGGGTCCGTCGGCCGGCGGGGGCGGCAGCGGCGCGTTGCAGCGGGCGACGACGCCCTCCGGGTCGTAGGCCGCACTGGGCCGCTCCTCGGCGCCCTCGATGACGACGGGATGGGTGGCCCACGCGTCGGCCAGCGCCCGCGGGTCCAGCGCGGCGGTGTCGTACGGGCACAGGATGGTGACCTCCCGCCCCCGGAACGCGGCGTTGATCAGCGCCTCGTGCTGCACACAGGCGGGGTACTCGGCGGGGCCGCGCCCCGCCCAGACCGGCTCGCCGATGATCCGGGTACGCCGTCCGGGAGGCTGGGCGTCGGCGAAGGCGCGCAGCACACCGGGGATGATCCGGCCGGGGTTGCGCCCGGCCTCCCGCATGTCGAGGAACCGCACCCCGTCGCCGTCCGCGCCCAACGCGTCCCGGATCAGCTCCAGCCTCTCCCCGGGCACGGCGACGGCGACCGGCTCGCCGGCGGCCAGCGCGGCGCGGACGAAGGGGACGGTGCCGGCGAGGTAGGCACGGGTGCCGCCGTAGAAGAGCGCGGGGTGCGCGAAGGGCTCGCCGCTCATCGGACACCTCGCTTCCCGGCAGCCTGGGCCACGCCCGCGCCTGCCCCTGTCCGCGCCGGCGAAAACCACACGGCGCGGATTCCGCGGACGGTCCGGCCGCCCTATGGGACACGGGGGGTGTAGGCGTCCGCACGCAGGGCAGGCGACTCACGTGGTGCCCATGGACCGAGCGGGAGGGGAGACATGACCTCAGCGGGACTCGCAGCCCACACCGTACGACTGGACGCCCTGGTGATCGACGCCCGTACGCAGGGCCGGCGCGCCGTGCTCGCGGCCCGCGGCGAGCTGGTGCACGGCGGTACGGACACCCTCGGCGACGCCCTGGCCGCCCTGCCGCCGGGCATCACCGCGGTGGAGCTGGACCTGGCCGGGGTGTCCTTCCTGGACACGACCGGACTCGCCTGTCTGGACCTGCTGGCCGAGTACAGCCGCCGCCGCGGCGTACGCGTCACCGCGTGCGGCTGGCGGGGCCAGCCGCGCCGGGTCCTGGAACTGATCGGCCTCGACACCACCGATCCGCTGCGCACCGGCGAGGCCGCCGCGGGGGGTCCGGCCGGACCCCCGGTCCGCACCACCTCCGCGGTCGCCCGGGAGCGCGCCGAACAACTGGACGTCCTGCGCCTGGAGATAGCCCAGCTGCGGCACGCGCTGGACTCCCGCCCCGTGATCGACCAGGCCCGCGGCGTCCTGATGGCCGCCCACGGGTGCACCCCCGACCAGGCGTGGGAGATCCTTCGCGACGCCTCCCAGCACTCCAACACCAAGGTCCACCGCATCGCCGCCGCCATCATCGCGAGCGCGGCCCCGGACGGCCCGCCCCCGCCGGAACCCGCGCGCAGCGCCTTGCGCACCGCCGCCGCCCGGCACCTTCCCTGAGGCGCACCGCACCTCAGTACGGCAGCACGCGCCCCGACGGGGTCCTGCGATCGATCTCCTGCTCCCGCGGCGCAACCGGCCGCCGGCTGACCCGCACCCGAATCCGACGGTCCATGACGCCTCCTGCTGCCGACATCGGTAGGAGGTCCGTGCCCACGCAAGGAGGGCTTCAAGCCCCGCGGCCGCTGCGGATCCACGCCATGGCGTCCGCAGGCCGACGGCCGACCCGGTACCGGACTTCAGGAGGCGGGGGCCAACAGCGCCGTTTCGGCCATGCGGGGAGGGCCCGCTACGTCGACCGGGTGCAGAGAGGCCGCCATGCGGGTGGGACTCGAACCCACGGCCGGGAGCAGGCCGCCGCGCCCACGGCCATGGCCATGATGGCGGCCTGACACAGCGGCGGCCCGTCATGGCCCTGACCACCACCGCGGCCAGGGCCCCTTCGTTACTGCCAGCCGTGCAGGGTCAGGCCGCTGGGCTGGTCGAGGCAGCCGTGTTCCTGGGGGGGCGGGGTGGTGGCTGGGGGTTCTGACGGTAGCGGGAGGGCGGGGATCGCGTCGGCGATCCGCCGCGCGACCTCCGACGGGGGTATCCCGCAGAGCGCCGCACCGCGCGCGGACAGTCAGCGAAGTCAGCTATGTCGGCGCGCCTTCCGCCCCCAGGGCGGGCAGCGCCGGGGGCGGAAGGCCGCGCCCGCGACCAGCGCGCGGGCCCGGCACCACCAGGCGGCCAGCGCGGCCACCTGGCGCCCCTTCTTCCTGTCGCGGTGGCGTCGACCTCCCATGCGGCCTGTCGTGCCTCCGCCTCCAGCGCGGCCGTCTCCGACTGCGGCGCGTGCAGGATCCGCGGCGTCCCCTCGTCGCCGGCATCCTCCGCCTCGGCGAGCATCCGCACCTCAGCGGATACCGGCACGTACTCGGCCATCCGGCGAATCACGCTCTTCGACCACTGTCGTCGAAGTGGGTGTGCCAGTAGCTGTTCGGCTTCCCCGATTCCTCCGCACGCCGGTACGCCCGGCCGTACTCGTCGCGGATACCCTCCACGTCCTCCCGGGACATGTCCGCCCCGGCGACGTCGCGTCCTACGAGGCCTGGCAGCGCAAGTGCGGGTACAGCGGGACAGCCGCCACCTGGCCGCCCGGCCCCACCACCTGGGCCAAGCTCCGCGTCCCCAACAGCTGAAGGGAGCCCCTGATGAAGGACTCGACCAAGCACACCCTGCGCACCATCGTGCCGACCGCCCTCGGCATCGCCGCGGTGCTGCCCGCCGTGGTGGGCGTCGCCGGGATCCCCAAGGCGCTCCCCTGGGTGGCGGCCGCGCTCGCCATCGCTGCCGGCGCGACCCGCGCCATGGCCCTGCCCGCCGTCCAGGCCCTGCTGCCCGGCTGGCTGCGCACCGACACCGGGGCCCGCGAGTGACACCGCCCGAGACCGTCGCGGTCGAACTGACCGAGCTGAGGGGAGAGATCCGCACGGGCCTGGAACAGATCAAGGGCCAGCTGGCGGTGCTGGTCGCCCGGACCGACCGCACCGACGAGGACCTGAAGCAACTGCGGACCGACACTGAGAAGGACCTCGGCGGGCTGCGGGCCGAGATCGAGGCCCTGAAGGGGAGCCGTTGGCCCCTCGCCCAGCTCAACGCCCTCGTCGCGGGCGGCGCCCTCGTGGCCGCCGGCGCCGCCCTCGTCCTGCACTGAAACCACCACGGCCCCCTTCCGCCACACGGCGGAAAGGGGCCCTTCGTCATGCCCAGGGTCAGTCCAGAGCTTCGATCGCCCGGCGGATGAGCAGCCGTGCGTCCGCGCCGTACACGGCCATCGCACGGAGCCGCTCGAACGTGTCCAGATACTGAGCAATCTCGCCGGGCTGCGTCACGTTCACCTCGGCGGACACCAACTCGACCGACACAAGGCGGTTGTCGTAAATGTGGAAGGTCTCCTCGGGCCAGTGCGTCCGCCGGGCCGTCGTCGGGACGATACCGAGGGATACCGCGGGCAGCGCGCCAGCGGTGAGTAGGTAGCCGAGTTGCGCGGCCATCACATCCGGGTCCGCGATCCGGTAGTGCAGGACTGGCTCTTCGATGACCACGACGAAGCGGTGCCCCTGCTCGTGGATGATACGGGAACGCGCAATGCGGGCTCGGGCGGCTTCAGCGCTGTCGCCAGCCGGAAGGCCGTGAACGTCCGCGGCGATCCCGAGGACGGCGAGCGCGTAGCCCTCGGTCTGGAGCAGACCGGGGACGAGGCCTGCTGAGTACAGCCGGTGGCACTCGGTCTCGCGGAACGCCTTCACGCGGCTTTCCTGGATGTGCCGAAGCCCGGCGCGGACCTGGTCGCGCCACTGCCGGTACATCGACTCGGCGTTGATGGACTGGATGACTAGATCTTGAGCCTGGTCGTCGGCGTGGGCGGCGGCACACCAGTTGCGGATGTCATTGGCCGAGGGCCCGGTGAGGGCGTTCTCAATGCGGGAGGTCTTGGAGTAGTGCCAGCCGCACGCAGCAGCCAGCTGCACGACCGTCAGGCCGGCTTCCTTGCGGAGGTCGCGCAGCCGGTGAGCCACGGATTCACGGGCGGCCTGGGCTGAGGAGGACGGCGATGCGGGCATGAGCTGGCTGCTGGTGCTTCCTGGTCAGTGAATCTCGTACTGGGCGTGGGGGATGGCTCGGGACCAGACGTTTTCGAATGCCTCCGCGCAGAGCTTCGCGGCGACGGCATCGTCGGAGATCTCATGTCCGACCATGGCGCCGTTGCCGGAGAAGTAGCCCCAGCGGATCACACGGTCGTCGAACAGCCAGAAGTCGTTCCCAGGCAGTGCGATATCCGAGGCGTGCCGGCGGGGCAGCCACCGCGTCGGCCGGGATGCCGATGGCATGCCCTGGTACTTCGAACTTTGCGCACTCTGCTTCCAGCTCGGGGCTCGGCTTCCAGCCCTGGAAGACGAGTTCCTGTTTTTCCTCGTCGACCCACACGGTGGGAGAGTCTGCTGTCTTCGTATCGGGGTCGATGCCGATGAACCGTAGTGTCACGCCCTTCTCCATTCACGCAATGTGCAGTTCTTTGCGTCACGGTCGCTTCGTCGGAGTGGTCGGTCAAGGGCGCGATTGCGACAACTGTGCGGCTGGTTCGCCATCCATGCAAAGAACTGCACATCGCTGGTCTTGTTGCACATGCCGCTTCTAGCTTCGGCGGGTACGCAAAGGCCCCGGCAAGGCGGTCACCTCCCGGGGCTGGCCGACTGCGAAGGAGTCGACGTGCCGAACCGTACAGTCCGAGCGGCCGCCCTGACAGAGCACAACCGCGCCCCCGCGGACGTCCGTACGATGCGCGCCACTGTCCGCCGGCTGCTCGCCGAAGACGCCGAACTCCCCAGCGCCGAGGAACTGGAGACGCTCACGCTGCAACTGCGCGGCCATCTCATGGTGCTGATTCCGGAGGTGGACACGGCAGCTGGCCGTTGGCCGGACGACGACGTTCCCAAGGTGTGCGCGCGGGCCTGCATCGGCGAGTCCCGGATGCGCCTCAACCTGGAGCCTGGCAGCACCCTGCCCGCCGGTGTCGCGCACGCCCAGCGTCTCGCCCGCTCCGTCGGCGCCCTCTGCGACCACCTCGAAAACCTCGGCCGCGACCACACCTGACCCGGCCTCTGCCCAGCCAGTCGCAAGGTCTGCCGTCGGCGCTACCCCGCCCCGGCGGCGGACCTACCACACAGCGCACCATCCGTTGCGGTGAACCAGTTTCGGCACCGCATGCGGACACATGGGCGCCCACGTCCTCGACGTCGAGGACTACGCCTGCCCCGACTGCGCGCCCGACCCCACGATCTCCCGTCCGTCTCGTGCGAGTTGCGGGGAGACAGACGGGTCCACGTCCTCATCGACGAGGGCAACCATCCACAACAGGAGGCAAACGTGACCGTCACCTTAGAACGTCCCGTGAGCGCCACCGACGCGCTCACCCTGGTCGCCCCCGAGGTGGCCGACCGGCTCGTCCGACGTATCACGGCCGACCACCCAGACATCACCAGGATGACCGCGCGCCGCATCGTCGGCCAGGCCGCCGCGTTCATCGCCGCGTCCGGTCAGCAGCCCGGCCAGTCCCTCGCGCCGAGCAAGCTGGTCGACTACGGCTGGCACGCGTTCATCCTGCACACCGTCGACTACGCCGTCTTCTGTCAGCGCGTCGTCGGTCGCTTCGTCCACCACGTTCCCACCGGTGAGGACGAGTCGCTGCCCGGTGGTGCGCAGGCCACTCGGAAGCGCACGCTGGCCGCCATCGCCGCGGCCGGGTACACGATCGACGACGAGCTGTGGGGCGCCACGGGCGAATGCTCGCAGTGCCATGCCGGATGCACCGACAGCCCCAACAGCGGCAAGAAGTAACAGCGCCAACCGTGCAACACTCCAGCCGTCCGGCTTCACAGCTGGACGGCTGGCCCTATGAACGGAACAAGACGTGACAGAAATGGCGATCGCCTGGGACGCCTACTCACGGCAGCGGCCCGAGCGCCGGCCGGTGAACGCCCGCGGTGAGACGACCTGGTTCAACTGGACCCAGTACGAGGACCACGGGCCCGGCCCGGAACTCCTCGGAGTGAAAGCCGGGGCCCGTGTGCTGGATCTCGGCTGCGGGAAGGGCGGGAACGCCGCGCATCTCGCCACCCTCGGGCTGCGGACCGTCGGAGTGGACATCGCCTCCAA
This sequence comes from Streptomyces sp. NPDC001056, assembly GCF_053598955.1. Lineage (NCBI taxonomy): Bacteria > Bacillati > Actinomycetota > Actinomycetes > Kitasatosporales > Streptomycetaceae > Streptomyces > Streptomyces sp. NPDC001056. The sequence continues at coordinate 45,881 of NZ_JBSFLI010000034.1, forward strand.
GCAACTGGCCGCCGCTCGGGAACGGTGGGGGCGGACGCCGGGGCTGGAACTGCTGCAGGAAGAAGCCGTCAACTTCCTTGAGCAGGATCGCGAGGGCTTCGCCGCGGTGTACTCCGTGTACGGCGCTGTCTGGTTCACGGACCCCGCCCGAATCCTCCCAGCCATCCGTGCGCGGCTACGCCCCGGCGGCCGACTCGTGTTCTCCCAACGCCCCCCGACCGAGGGCTGCTACGGCTGCCAGGCCTCCTACATCCCGGGCGACGCCGACGAAGACCCCCTCGTCGTGAAACGCTGGGACCACGAGCCCGAGACGTGGGAGCAGCTGCTCTGCGAATACGGGTACAGCAAGGTGCGCGCGAGGGTGCTGCCTGCCCCGCCCGGTCGGCGAAAGGTCGGCACATTGATCGTCGAGGCCTGCATCTGATCTCAGACCGCAGCCCCGGCTGGCACCTTGCCGACCGGGGCCGCTCCATGTCTTGATCGTCATCCGTTCGGGCGAGCAGCGGGCGAGCTATCGATCTTCAGCGTGTCGGTGCGCGCATCCCTGGTTGGGAGGGTGCACAGTCGGCGCAGGTGAGATCGTTCCTGCGCCGCCGTGCGGTGGTGGGGCGGGTGGGACTCGAACCCACGGCCGACGGATTATGAGTCCGCTGCTCTAACCGGCTGAGCTACCGCCCCATAGCGGCGTGTCGCGTACACGTGTGCGCGCCGTCTGCCGCAGCATAGCCGCTCATACGATCTCCTGCTTCGGATGGTCGGCTTCCGCGCTGCTCATGACCTTGAGGACATCGGCGCAGGCACGGCGGTTCCCGCGGACATGAAAAAGGACCCCGGAGGGGCCCTCGTTCAGCGTGCTCCCCCGACTGGACTCGAACCAGTAACCTGCCGGTTAACAGCCGGCTGCTCTGCCAATTGAGCTACGGAGGACCGAAGCTCCCCCGACTGGACTCGAACCAGTAACCTGCCGGTTAACAGCCGGCTGCTCTGCCAATTGAGCTACGGAGGATCGCCTCGATTGCATCGAACGCCCCTCCCTGGGTATTCGCCGGGGGGCGGTCGCTCGCTGCGACACATACATTAGCGCAAGCAGGGGGGTGCTCCGCCAATCGGTTCCCTCCGGGACCTGCGCCGCACCACAGACCTACACACGGGAAGGGTGGCAGCCATGCGCTACCGGCTCACGTTCATCGCCGGACTGGCCCTCGGTTACGTACTCGGCACACGGGCCGGACGCGAGCGCTACGAGCAGCTGAAGAAGTCCGCTCGCCGGTTCGCCCAGAACCCGGCCGTCCGCAACACCGCCGAGACCGCCGCGCAGCAGGGCCGCACGTACGCCGGCAAGGCCATCCACACGGTCACGGACAAGGTGGGCGACCATGTGCCCTCCTCCGTGGCCCAGCGGGTGCGCTCGCTGCGGGACCGCGCGTCGAACGGCTCGGCGGGCGACGACTGGGGCACCAGCAACACGTAGCACGTCGCACATGCGGCAAGATTCTCCGCATGGGGATAGTCGCCGGTTTGGACAGCTCACCTGATTTCACCCGCATCGTGGTCTGCGACACGGACACCGGTGCCGTACTCAGGCAGGGGTACGCGCCCCATCCGGTCGATCCCCTGGAAGGCAACGCGCGGGCCGGCGACATCGACCCGCAGGCCTGGCTCCTCTCCCTCGGGGAGGCCGCCGGCGGGGGCCTGCTGGAGGGCGTGCAGGCCATCGGCGTCTCCGCCCAGCAGCACGCGCTGATCCCCCTGGACGCCCAGGGCAACACCGTGCGCCCGGCCCTCACCGGCGGCGACCGACGCGCGCAGGTCGCCGCGGCCGATCTCATGGACGCGCTCGGCTCCCGGGAGGCCTGGGCGCAGGCCGTCGGCTGTGTGCCGGGGGCCGCGCAGCCGGTGACCAAGCTGCGCTGGCTCGCCAAGAACGAGCCCGAGAACGCCCAGCGCACCGCCGCCCTGCTCCAGGCCCACGACTGGCTGGTGTGGCAGCTGCTCGGGCGCCCGGCGCGCCGCACCACCGACCGCGGCGGGGCCTCCGGCACCGGGTACTGGTCCGCGGCCACCGGCGTCTACCGCTCCGACCTGGTCGAGCTGGCCCTCGGCCACCAGGCGATGCTGCCGGAGGTGATCGGCCCCTCCGAGGCGGCCGGCACGACCCCGGAGGGGCTGCTGATCTCGGCCGGGACCGGGGAGACCATGGCGGCCGCGTTCGGGCTCGGCATCGGACTCGGGGACGCGGTGGTCTCCCTCGGCGCCTCCGGCTCGGTGATGGCCGTCCACCCCCAGGCACTGGCCGACCAGTCCGGGATGATCACCTCGCTCGCCGACGCCACCGGCATGCACCTGCCGGTCGTCACCACCCTGAACGCCGTCCGCACCCTGCGCGGCACCGCCGAACTCCTCGGGCTGCCCGACCTGGACAGCCTCTCCGAGCTGGCGACGAAGTCGACGCCGGGCGCCCACGGCCTCGTACTCCTCCCCTATCTGGAGGGCGAGCGCACGCCGAACCTGCCGCACACCGCGGGCACCCTCACCGGGCTGCGGCGCGAGTCGATGAAGCCGGAGCACCTGGCGCGGGCCGCGTTCGAGGGCATGCTGTGCGGGCTCGCCGACGCGCTGGACGTGCTGCGCGCGCGGGGCGTGGAGGTGCGGCGGATCTTCCTCCTCGGCGCCGCCGCCGAGCTGCCCGCGGTGCAGGCCGCGGCGCCGTCGCTGTTCGGCGCGCAGGTCGTCGTGCCGCAGCCCGCGGACTACACGGCGATCGGCGCGGCCCGGCAGGCGGCCTGGGCGCTCGGTGTCTCGCAGGGCACGCTGGACCCGCGCACTCCGCCGGCCTGGCAGGGCGCCGCGGCGCAGGTCCTGGAGCCGGGCGAGGAGCTGGCCGTCGGGCAGGCGGTACGGCAGCAGTTCTCGGCGGTGCGGGAGCAGATCCACCCGGGGGCGTTCCACTGAGTCACGCGCGACTTAGCCGCACAAAACACCTCAAACCATCCCACAACAGCGGGCACCCATAAGGCCGTACAAAAATCCGCTGTTGGGTTAATCGGTTGAGGTAACGCGGGTGGAGTGTCCGACGATAGGGGCCAAGGGCACACCGACCAGCCCCTGTCGCCGACTCCGAGAGACGTAGCGTGCTCATACGACTTCTACGGACCTATCTCAGGCCCTACAAGAAACCCATAACCCTTCAGGTCCTGCTGCAGTTCCTGCAGACCTGCGCCACCCTGTACCTGCCCACCCTGAACGCGCACATCATCGACAACGGTGTCGTGAAGGGGGACACGGGCTACATCCTGTCCTTCGGCGCCCTGATGATCGGCATCTCGCTGGTGCAGGTCGTGTGCAACATCGGCGCCGTCTACCTGGGTGCCCGCACCGCCTCGGCGCTCGGCCGGGACGTGCGCGGTGCCGTGTTCGACCGGGTGCAGTCCTTCTCCGCCCGTGAGGTGGGCCACTTCGGCGCGCCCTCGCTCATCACACGTACGACGAACGACGTCCAGCAGATCCAGATGCTGGTCCTGATGACGTTCACGCTGATGGTGTCGGCGCCCATCATGTGCGTCGGCGGCATCGTGCTCGCGCTCGGCCTGGACGTGCCGCTGTCCGGGGTACTGGTCGCGGTCGTGCCGGTGCTGGCCGTCTGCGTGACGCTGATCGTGCGCCGGCTGCGCCCGCTGTTCCGCACCATGCAGACCCGCCTGGACAAGGTGAACCGGGTGCTGCGCGAGCAGATCACCGGCAACCGGGTGATCCGCGCCTTCGTCCGCGACGAGTACGAGCAGACCCGCTTCGGCCGGGTCAACGGCGAGCTGACCGAGATGCAGCTGGCCACCGGGCGGCTGCTGTCGCTGATGTTCCCGATAGTGATGACCGTGGTGAACGTGTCCTCCATCGCGGTGGTGTGGTTCGGCGCGCACCGCATCGACAGCGGCGGGATGCAGATCGGCGACCTGACGGCGTTCCTCGCCTATCTGATGCAGATCGTGATGTCCGTGATGATGGCCACCTTCATGTTCATGATGGTGCCGCGCGCGGAGGTGTGCGCCGAGCGCGTACAGGAGGTCCTGGACACCGGCTCCAGCGTGCTGCCGCCGCTCGCGCCGGTCACCGAGCTGCGCCGGCACGGGCATCTGGAGATCCGCGAGGCAGGCTTCCGCTATCCGGGTGCCGAGGAGCCGGTGCTGCGCGCCGTCCGGCTGGAGGCGCGGCCGGGCGAGACCACGGCCGTGATCGGGTCCACCGGCAGCGGCAAGTCGACCCTGCTCGGCCTGGTCCCGCGGCTGTTCGACGCGACCGAGGGCGAGGTCCTGGTGAACGGCGTGAACGTCCGCGAGGTCGACCCGGCGCTGCTGGCACGGACGGTCGGACTCGTGCCGCAGAAGCCGTACCTCTTCGCGGGCACCGTCGCCTCGAACCTGCGCTACGGCAATCCGGACGCCACCGACGAGGAGTTGTGGCACGCGCTGGAGGTGGCGCAGGCCAAGGAGTTCGTGACCGACCTGGAGGGCGGGCTGAACGCGCCGATCGCCCAGGGCGGCACCAATGTGTCGGGCGGCCAGCGCCAGCGGCTCGCCATCGCGCGCACGCTCGTGCAGGGCCCGGAGATCTACCTCTTCGACGACTCCTTCTCCGCGCTCGACTACGCCACCGACGCGGCCCTGCGCGCCGCGCTGGCCGAGGAGACCGCCGAGGCGACGGTCGTCATCGTCGCCCAGCGGGTGGCGACCATCCGGGACGCCGACCGGATCATCGTCCTCGACGAGGGCCGGGTGGTCGGCTCCGGCCGGCACCAGGAGCTGATGGCGGGCAACGACACCTACCGGGAGATCGTGCTCTCCCAGCTGACGGAAGCGGAGGCCGCCTGATGTCCGGGCCCATGGGACGCATGATGGCCGGAGGCGGCCCCGACCAGCGGTCGATGGACTTCAAGGGGTCGGGCAAGCGGCTGCTCGCCCAGTTCAAGCCCGAACGGCTCACCGTCTACGGCCTGCTGGCGTGCGTGGTCGTCAGTGTGACCCTCAGCGTGATCGGCCCGAAGATCCTCGGGCGCGCCACCGACCTGGTCTTCTCCGGCATCATCGGCCGGCAGATGCCCGCCGGGGCCACCAAGGAGCAGGTGCTGGCGCAGATGCGGGCGCACGGCAAGGGCGCCGTCGCGGACATGCTCCAGAGCACCGACTTCACCCCGGGCAAGGGCATCGACTTCGGCGCGGTCGGCGACGTACTGCTGCTCGCGCTCGTCATCTTCACGGTGGCCGGGCTGCTGATGGCCGTGGCGACGCGGCTGGTCAACCGGTCGGTGAACCGCACGATGTACCGGATGCGCGAGTCCGTGCAGGCGAAGCTGTCCCGGCTGCCGCTGTCGTACTTCGACAAGCGCCAGCGCGGCGAGGTGCTTTCGCGGGCGACCAACGACATCGACAACATCGGGCAGACGCTCCAGCAGTCGATGGGCCAGCTGATCAACTCGGTGCTGACCATCGTCGGCGTGCTGGCGATGATGTTCTGGGTCTCCTGGATCCTGGCGCTGGTCGCGCTGGTGACCGTGCCGCTGTCCTTCCTGGTCGCCACGCGGGTCGGCAAGCGCTCGCAGCCGCACTTCGTGCAGCAGTGGCGCACCACGGGCAAGCTCAACGCCCATGTGGAGGAGATGTACACCGGGCACACGCTGGTGAAGGTGTTCGGGCGGCAGGAGGAGTCGGCGAAGCAGTTCGCCGAGCAGAACGAGGCGCTGTACGAGGCCGGGTTCAGGGCGCAGTTCAACAGCGGTGTGATGCAGCCGCTGATGATGTTCGTGTCGAACCTGAACTATGTGCTGGTGGCGGTCGTCGGCGGGCTGCGGGTCGCGTCCGGCGCGCTGTCCATCGGTGACGTACAGGCCTTCATCCAGTACTCGCGGCAGTTCTCCATGCCGCTGACGCAGGTGGCCTCCATGGCGAACCTGGTGCAGTCCGGCGTGGCCTCGGCCGAGCGGGTCTTCGAACTCCTGGACGCGGAGGAGCAGGAGGCGGACCCGGTGCCGGGCGAGCGGCCGGCAAAGCTGCGCGGGCGGGTCGAGCTGGAGCACGTCTCCTTCCGGTACGACCCGGAGAAGCCGCTGATCGAGGACCTCTCGCTCACGGTGGAGCCCGGCCACACGGTCGCCATCGTCGGACCCACGGGCGCGGGCAAGACCACGCTGGTCAACCTGCTGATGCGGTTCTACGACGTCTCCGGCGGGCGGATCACCCTGGACGGGGTGGACGTGCGCAGGATGACCCGGGACGAGCTGCGGTCCGGGATCGGCATGGTGCTCCAGGACACCTGGCTGTTCGGGGGCACCATCGCGGAGAACATCGCGTACGGCGCTGGAGTGAACGGGGGTGCGCGCAGCGCACTCCTTCAGGGTGGTGGCGGGCGACGGGAGGGCGAGGTCACCCGCGGCGAGATCGAGGAGGCCGCGCGGGCCGCGCACGCCGACCGGTTCATCCGGACGCTGCCCGAGGGGTACGACACCGTGATCGACGACGAGGGCACGGGGGTGAGCGCCGGTGAGAAGCAGCTCATCACCATCGCGCGGGCGTTCCTGTCCGACCCGGTGATCCTGGTCCTGGACGAGGCGACGAGTTCCGTGGACACGCGGACCGAGGTGCTGATCCAGAAGGGCATGGCCAAACTCGCCGCCGGGCGCACGTCGTTCGTGATCGCGCACCGGCTGTCGACGATCCGGGACGCGGACACGATCCTCGTCATGGAGAACGGTTCCATCGTGGAACAGGGCGCGCACGCCGAGCTGTTGGCGGCAAACGGGGCGTACGCCCGCCTGTACAAGGCGCAGTTCGCGCAGGCGGTGGCCGAGGTGGACTAGGCGGGGAGAGGGGGGCCGCTTCCGGGTTTCCTGGCGGCCCCTCTTCCTTGTCCGCCCTCAGTCCAGGTAGCCCCTCAGCTGATCCGCGTACGCGTGGTCCCTGAGCTTGTTGAGGGTCTTGGACTCGATCTGGCGTATCCGTTCGCGGGTGACGCCGAAGAGGCGGCCGATCTCCTCCAGGGTGCGCGGGCGGCCGTCGAGGAGGCCGTAGCGCAGCTGTACGACCTTGCGCTCGCGCTCGCCCAGCGTGGACAGCACGGCCTCCAGGTGCTGCTTGAGCAGCAGGAACGCGGCGGACTCCACGGGGCTGGCGGCGTCGCCGTCCTCGATGAGGTCGCCGAGCGCCACGTCGTCCTCCTCGCCGACGGGGGCGTGCAGCGAGACGGGTTCCTGGGCGAGCCGCAGCACCTCGCCGACGCGCTCGGGCGGGAGGTCGAGATGGGCGGCGACCTCCTCGGGCGTCGGCTCGTACCCGCGCTCCTGGAGCATGCGGCGCTGCACCCGCACCACCCGGTTGATCAGCTCCACGACGTGCACCGGGACGCGGATGGTGCGGGCCTGGTCGGCGAGGGCGCGTGACATGGCCTGGCGGATCCACCAGGTGGCGTACGTGGAGAACTTGTAGCCCCGCGCGTAGTCGAACTTCTCCACGGCCCGGATGAGCCCGAGGTTGCCCTCCTGCACGAGGTCGAGCATGGTCAGTCCGCGCCCGACGTACCGCTTGGCCACCGACACCACGAGCCGGAGGTTGGCCTCGATGAGCCGCCGCTTGGCCACCCGTCCCATGACCACCAGCCGGTCCAGGTCGTGGGCCAGCCGGCTGTCCAGGTCAGGGGTGCTGCTCAGCTTCTCCTCCGCGAACAGTCCGGCCTCGACCCGGCGGGCGAGTTCGACCTCCTCGGCGGCGGTGAGCAGCGGGATGCGGCCGATCTCGCGCAGGTACTGCCGGAACAGATCGGCGGCCGGCCCACCGCTCTCCGGATGCGGTGAAGGACGCCCCTGTGGTGGCACGGCCACGAGAAGGTCCGGCTCCGCGTCCGGCTCGTCCGTGACGGCACCGGTACCACCGGGGGCAGGGGTGAGGGTCTGGGTCTGCACGAGGGCGACCTCCAGGATGTACGCCGGACTCGGCACCCCAAACAGTGTGGGGTAAGACACATCGCCGCCACGAGGGGTGTGCGGTGACTTTTTGCGTCCGGTCCGTGACCCGCTGCTGACGGAGCCCGCCGACGGGCGCCTAGAGCGCCGCCGCGCCCCGTTCCCGCAGGGACTGGTCGTACTGCTGGAGGATCCACATCTCGTTCTGGACGGCGGCCAGTTGGGCGGGGTCACCGCCGGCGGAGAGGCGGGTCATCTGGAACTCGATGTCGTGGATGCGTCGTTCGACGGCGCGGCGGCGGATCTGGACCAGGACCGTGCCGGCGTAGGTCTCGTCGACGGTGCGGCGGAGGATCGGTTCGACGGCCAGCTCGGTGACCATGGCGCGCACCGTGTCGTCCGGCGCGGCCTCGCGGACGCGGACCAGGTACTCCTGCGGGTCGGACACGCCCGGCTCGGCGCCGCCCGCCTCCGCGATGGTCTGGCGTACGGCGGCGTACGGCGGGGCCGTGAACTCGTCCACTCCGTACGCGTCGAAGGCCGGGGAGACCAACTCGGGCCGCTGGAGGGCGAGTTTGAGGAGTTCGCGTTCGGCGGCGTACACCGGGTTGCGCAGGGTGAGGGCCGGGCCGGAATGCGTGGACTGCGGGGCGGTGGCGTATTCCGGCGTACGGCCGCGCGACCGCGCTTGGCTCACCTGTCCGCCGTTCCCGTTCCTGCGGACCAGATAGCCGACGCGATCCACGACGAACTCCTGGTCCAGAATTCCGACCAGGCCCGCCAGCTGAACCGCGACCTCACGACGCACACTGCGGTCCTTGATCTTGGCCACCACCGGTGCCGCCTCGTCCAACGCCGCCGCGCGTCCGCCCGCGGTGTCCAGGTCGTACCGGCTCACGATCTGCCGCAGCGCGAACTCGAAGAGCGGGGTGCGGGGTTCGGCCAGGTCGGCCACCGCTTCGTCCCCCTTGGCGAGGCGCAGCTCGCACGGGTCCATGCCGTCCGGCGCGATCGCGATGTACGTCTCGGCGGCGAACTTCTGGTCGTCCTCGAACGCCCGCAGCGCGGCCTTCTGCCCCGCGGCGTCGCCGTCGAAGGTGAAGATCACCCGGGCCGAGCCGTTGTCCATCAGCAGTCGGCGCAGGATCTTGATGTGCTCGCCGCCGAAGGCCGTACCGCATGTCGCGATGGCCGTCCTGACCCCGGCGAGATGGCAGGCCATGACGTCGGTGTAGCCCTCGACCACGACCGCCCGGCTGGACTTCGCGATCTCCTTCTTCGCCAGGTCGATGCCGTAGAGGACCTGCGACTTCTTGTAGATCGCGGTCTCGGGGGTGTTGAGGTACTTCGGCCCGTTGTCCGACTCGTACAGCTTGCGCGCGCCGAAGCCGACGACCTCGCCGCCGATGTCCCGGATCGGCCACATCAGGCGGCCCCGGAAGCGGTCGATGGGCCCGCGCCGCCCCTCCTGGGAGAGACCGGAGAGGATCAGTTCCTTGTCGCTGAAGCCCTTGCCGCGCAGGTAGCGGGTGAGGTGGTCCCAGCCCTGGGGGCTGTAGCCGACGCCGAAGTGCACCGCGGCGGCCTGGTCGAAGCCGCGCTCGGCGAGGAAGACCCGGCCGGTCTCCGCCTCGGGGCCGCTCGCCAGCTGCTCGGCGTACCACTGCGCGGCGATCTTGTGCGCCTCGACCAGCCGGATGCGCTCGCCGCGCTGGTGGGCCGGGTTGTACCCGCCCTCCTCGTACCGCAGCGTGATCCCGGCCTGGGCGGCGAGCCGCTCCACCGCCTCCGAGAAGGAGAGGTGGTCCACCTTCATCACGAAGGTGATGGTGTCGCCGCCCTCCTGGCACCCGAAGCAGTGGAAGAGCCCCTTGCCGGGGCTGACCTGGAAGGACGGCGACTTCTCGTCATGGAACGGGCAGAGCCCCTTGAGGTTGCCGCCGCCCGCGTTCCGCAGCTGGAGGTACTCGGAGACCACGGCGTCGATCGGGACCGCGTCCCGTACCGCCTTCACGTCCTCGTCGTTGATCCGTCCTGCCACGAGTGAATTCTACGGTGGCGCAAGGACAGCCCCGGGGCTCCCGACGCTCAGGGGACGATGCGGTCGAGGGGCACGCGGGGGTCGGCCAGGGCGTCCGTCTCCACGCGCGCCCGGGACCGGATCAGCCGCTGCACCTGCTCCGTGACGTTCCACACATTCACGTTCATCCCCGCGAGCACCCTCCCCTCGCGCACCCAGAACGCGATGAACTCCCGCCTGCCCATGTCGCCCCGGATGACCACCTGGTCGTACGACCCCGGCGGCGCCCACCCGCTGTACTCCATGCCCAGGTCGTACTGGTCGGTGAAGAAGTACGGCACCCGGTCGTACACGGCGTCCTGCCCGAGCATCGAGCGCGCCGCGGCCGGTCCCCCGTTGAGCGCGTTGGCCCAGTGCTCGACCCGGATCCGGGTGCCGAACAGCTCCAGCGGGAAGGCGGCGACGTCCCCCGCGGCGTAGATGTCGGGGTCGGACGTCCGCAGCCGCTCGTCCACCACGACCCCGCCGCCGCCCGCCCGGTCGGCGATCTCCAGGCCCGCCGCCTCCGCGAGCGCGACCCGCGGCACCGCGCCGATCGCCGCGAGGACGTCGTGCGCCGGGTGCTCCTCGCCGTCGTCGGTGCGTGCCGCGAGGACCATGCCGTCCTGGCCGATGATCTCGGTGAGCCGCCGTCCGAACCGGAAGCGGACGCCGTGCTCGCTGTGCAGCTGCGCGAAGACGTTGCCCAGCTCGGGGCCGAGCACTCCGTGCAGCGGCGTCGGCTCCGGCTCGATCACGGTGACCTCCGCACCGTACTCGCGCGCCGCCGCCGCGACCTCCAGGCCGATCCAGCCGGCCCCGGCGATCACGAGGTGCCCGTTGTCCCGGCCGAGGGAGGCGAGCACGCCCTTGAGCCGCTCGGCGTGGGCGAGGCGGCGCAGATGGTGGACGCCCGCGAGATCCGTGCCGGGGATGTCCAGGCGGCGGGGCTCCGCGCCGGTCGCCAGCAGCAGCTTGTCGTAGCGGACGAGGGTGCCGTCGTCGCCGTAGCGCACCGTCTTGGCCGTACGGTCGATGCGGTCGACGGTCTGGCCGAGGTGCAGCTCGATGTCGTTCTGCGCGTACCACGCGGGCTCGTGCACGAAGACGCTGTCGCGCTCCTCCTTGCCGAGCAGGAAGCCCTTGGACAGCGGCGGTCGCTCGTACGGGTGGTCGCGTTCGTCGCAGATCAGTATCACCCGGCCGGTGAAGCCCTCCGCGCGGAGCGTCTCCGCCGCCTTCGCGCCGGCGAGGCCGCCTCCGACGATGACGAATGTCTGATCCGCGTCGACCACTTGTATGCCTCCTCGTAAGGGTGCCGCCACATGCGAGCGTCCCGCACACGGCGTGCTGCGGGAAGGGGGAGTGACCCGATCAGGCCACCCGGTGTCACGTTCCCCTCACATATGCCCCGTCAGTCTCGCGTGCAGCGAGAGGGCGGAGGCGTCGGTGAGGGACGCGATCTGGTCGACGATCACCCGCTTGCGCGCGTGGTCGTCGGATGCCCCGTCGAACAGGGCCCGAAACTGCGGGTCCAGGCCGTCCGGCGCGCGGGCGGTCAGCGCCTCGGCCAGCTCCGCCACGATCACCCGCTGATCGGCCCGCAGCCGCTCCTGCTCGGCGCGCTGCATCACGTACCGGTCGGCGACCGCCTTGAGCACCGCGCACTCCATCCGGGTCTCGCGGGGTACGACGAGGCGCGCGCCGTAACGGGTGAGCCGGCCGCTGCCGTACGTGGCGCGGGTGGCGGCCTCGGCGGCCAGGCAGAACCGTCCGATGAGCTGACTGGTGGCGTCCTTCAGACGGGCCTGGGCGACCGCGGTGCCGTCGTAGCCGTGCGGCCACCACTCCTCGTCCTGGAGGCGGTCGAGGGCGCCCGCGAGTTCGGCGGGATCGGTGCCGGCGGGGACGTAGCGGCCGACGGCCACCTCGAACACGGCCTGCCGTTCGGGCTCGGCATGCAGGCAGTTGGGGTCGATGTGGCCGGCGTGCAGGCCGTCCTCGACATCGTGCACGGAGTACGCCACGTCGTCGGACCAGTCCATGACCTGGGCCTCGAAGCAGGTGCGGGTGCCGGGGGCCTCGGCCCTGACCCAGTCGAACACCGGGCGGTCGTCCTCGTACACCCCGAACTTCCCGGACGCGGGGTCGGTGGGATGGGCGCCGCGCGGCCACGGGTACTTGGTGGCGGCGTCGAGGGCGGCGCGGGTGAGGTTGAGGCCGACGGACCCCTCCTCGGTGAACCGCTTGGGCTCGATGCGGGTGAGCAGGCGCAGGGACTGCGCGTTGCCCTCGAAGCCGCCGCAGTCGTCCGCGAAGGCGTTCAGCGCCTGTTCGCCGTTGTGGCCGAAGGGCGGATGGCCCAGGTCGTGGGAGAGACAGGCCGTCTCGACCAGGTCGGGGTCGCAGCCGAGGGCGGCGCCCAGTTCCCGGCCGACCTGGGCGCATTCCAGGGAGTGGGTGAGCCGGGTGCGAGGGCTGGCGTCCCAGACCTGGCTGTGGCTGCCCGGCGTGACGACCTGGGTCTTGCCGGCGAGGCGGCGCAGCGCGGCGGAGTGCAGGATGCGGGCGCGGTCGCGCTGGAAGGCGGTGCGGCCGGGGCGCTTGTCGGGCTCGGGCGCCCAGCGCTCCAGCGCGGCCGGGCCGTAGGGGTCGGTGGATGCGCTGCCTTCCATGATTCGACAGTAAGCGCAGGTGGTGACGAATGGAGGGTGCCGGGTGGCCCAGTCGTATGGCCGCGGCGGGAATTTCGCCCTTCCGACGGCGGCGAAATCGCACAACGAGGCGAACCGGATCGCCGCCGCAGGCGTCCTCCTTGGTCGGAACCGACATCGGGACCGGGCGGCGGGACCCCGTACGCGGGCCGGACGCCGGGACCGGGAACCGGGACCCAACAGCCGGTACCGGACACCGGGTTCCGAACCGAAGGGGAGCACATGAGGATCCGTCGACCGCGGCTGCCGCGCACACGCACCGGGCAGCGGCGGCTGGTGCAGGCCGTGGTGGCCGTCTGCGTGCTGGCACTGCTGCCGGCGACCTGGCTGTTCACGTCCACGGCGGGCCGGATGCGCACGGTCGCGGACGCGCCGAAGGCACCGGTCGCGGTGGTGTTCGGGGCCGGGCTGTGGAACGGGGAGCCGTCGCCGTACCTGGCGCGCCGCCTGGACGCGACGGCGGCGCTGTACCACGCGGGCCGGATCAGGGCCGTCCTGGTCACCGGCGACAACAGCCGCAAGGACTACGACGAGCCGGACGCCATGCGCACCTACCTGACCGAGCACGGGGTGCCGGGCAGGCGGATCGTGCGCGACTACGCCGGGTTCGACACCTGGGACTCCTGCGTCCGGGCGAAGAAGATCTTCGGGGTGGACCGGGCCGTGCTGGTCAGCCAGGGCTTCCACATCAGGCGGGCGATCGCGCTGTGCGAGGCGGCGGGCGTCGACTCGTACGGCGTCGGGGTCGACGAGCCGCACGACGTGACCTGGTACTACGGCGGCACACGCGAGGTGTTCGCGGCGGGCAAGGCGCTGCTGGACACCCTTTTCCGCCCGAACCCGACCTTCCTGGGCCCCCGGGACCAGGGGGTCGCGAAGGCGCTTGCCGGGGCGGGGAGTCCGGCGGGCACGGCCCGGCGGGGGAACGGCTGAGCATGGGGATCACGGACCTGACGCCCGCCGAACTGCGCGTCCGGGACGCCTTCCCGCTCGGTGAGGGGGTCGACTTCCGGGAGGGGGACGACGACGATCCCGCGCGGGGCGCCGACTGGGGGCCGGAGCGCACCGTACGGGGGGGAGTTCCTGCGGGAGTTGCTGCTGGCCGGGCCGGTGCGGGAGGGCCGTACGGCCGGGCTGAAGGTGCGGGGCGCGCGGATCACCGGGCGGCTGGACCTGAAGTACGGCAGCGTCGAACACGCCGTCCGGCTGCGGCACTGCCACTTCGAGCAGGCGCCCGACCTGTACGGGGCGCGGATCTTCGCCCTGGTCCTCAGCGACTCGGTGCTGCCGGGGCTGACGGCCGGGACGCTGCGCGCCGACGGGGTCGTACGGATCACCTGCTGCCGCATCACGGGCCCGGTACGGCTCCAGGGGGCGAAGCTGGCCGGGGCGTTCTTCGCCAACGGGGCACGCCTGGGGACGCCGGGCGAGGGCCCCGAGGAGGCCGTGCTCCAGCTCAACCACGCCGAGCTGGGCACGGACGTGTGGGCGCCGGGGCTGGTCGCGCACGGCACGGTGCAGCTGAACGGGGCGGTCGTCGGCGGGCAGGTGAACCTCAACGACGCGGTGCTCGACGCCCCCGGCGGCACCGCGCTGCACGCCGAGGTGCTGGCGGTCGGCACCGATCTGCACGCGATGCGGCTGCGCGCCCGGGGCCGGGTGAACCTCAGCGGCGCCCGCATCCCGCGCCAACTCAACCTGGCCCACGCTCGGTTGTCCCATCCCGACGGCCATGCCCTGCGCGCCAGCAGCAGCGTCATCGGCGAGCTGTGGCTGCGCTCGGCGGCACCGATCGAGGGCACGGTCAACCTGCGCCGTGCCCAGCTCGACCTGCTGCACGTGCTGCCGGAGGTCTGGCCCGACCGGGTCCAACTCGACGGCCTGGCCTACCGCGTCCTGACCCCGCACCTCCCCGCCGAACAGCGCCTGCCCCTGCTGGAACGCGAACCGGACGGCTATCTCCCCCACCCCTACGAGCAGTTGACCACCGCCTACCGCACGGTGGGCGACGACGCCGCCGCCCGTACCGTCCAGCTGGCCAAGCTCCGCCGCCACCGCCGCACCCTGCCGCCGTACGCCCGGCTGTGGGGCTACCTCCAGGACGCCGCCGTCGGCTACGGCTTCCGCCCGATGCGCGCGGCGTTCTGGCTCCTCCTGCTCCTGTGCACGGGCGCCCTCGCCTTCACCCTGCACCACCCGCCCGCGCTCAAGCCCTCGGAGGCGCCCGCCTTCAACCCGCTCTTCTACACCCTCGACCTCCTCCTCCCCATCATCGACTTCGGCCAGGAGTCCGCCTACGCCCCCAGGGGCGGCTACCAGTGGCTGTCGTACCTGCTGATCGCCATGGGCTGGGTACTGGCGACGACGATCGCGGCGGGCGTCACGCGGTCGTTGAACCGGCAGTGACACGAGGGCGGTCGGGGCAGGACGCAAGGGGCTTCTTCCCGCCTTTCCTGTGAACCCCCTATGGACATCGCTTGTCATGACCCCTTAAATCTCAGGGCATCCAGCGTCATCCCCCACGCCTAGCTGGCGCCCTTTCCGAGGAGACAGATGAGCCGGATACGGCAGCACGTCCGAGGAACCCGTCGTCTCGCCACCGCCGGTGTCGCCGTCACCAGTGCGACCCTGCTGGCCGTCACCCTCTCCCCCGCCGCCCATGCCGCGGCCACACCCACGCGGGCCGCCGCCGTGCGGCACGCGGCGTCGGCGCTCGTGGCGCACGCGTCGAGTCTCGGGCTCGGCCCGGCGCAGGCCACGAGCGTGCGGGACGTGATCGTGGACAAGGACGGCACCCAGCACGTCCGCTACGACCGGACCTACCACCAACTCCCCGTGCTCGGCGGCGACTTCGTCGTCCACCTCGGCCGCGACGGCACCTACCGGAGCGCCGACCGGGCCAGCCGCGCCACGATCTCGGTGCCCTCGACCACCCCGCGGGTCTCCGCCCCCGACGCCGCCGGCCTCGCGGCGAACGCGCTGCGCGCGGCCCACCCCGGGGAGCGGCTGCGGCAGGTCAAGGCCAAGCCGCAGCTGGTCGTGGACGCGCTGCACGGCACCCCCCGCCTCGCCTGGCGCACCAACGCGGTCGGCCTCGACTCGCTCGGCAACCCGGTCGCGCGCACCGTGCTGACCGACGCCCGCACCGGCGCCCGGATCGACGCCTGGGACAGCATCGAGACCGCCACCGGCGACGGCCAGTCGCTGTACAGCGGCACGGTACCGCTGGAGACGACCCTGTCCGGATCGTCGTACCAGCTCAAGGACCCGACCCGGGGCAACACCTACACCGGGGACGCCGCCAACAAGACCGACCTGTGCATCTTCGGCATCTGCATCAGCCGGGCGCCCTCGACCGTGTTCACGGACGCCGACAACCACTGGGGCACGGGCAGCACCGCCGACCGGTCCTCGGCCGCGGTCGACGCCCAGTACGGCACCGACGAGACCTGGGACTACTACAAGAACGTCCACGGCCGCAACGGCATCGCCGGTGACGGCAAGGGGTCGTACAACCGCGTCCACTACGGCAACGGCTACAACAACGCCTTCTGGGACGACAGCTGCTTCTGCATGACGTACGGCGACGGCGACGGGACCACCTTCGGGCCGCTGGTCGCGCTGGACGTGGCCGGGCACGAGATGTCGCACGGCGTCACCTCCAAGACGGCCGGCCTGACCTACTCGGGCGAGTCCGGCGGCCTGAACGAGGCCACCTCGGACATCCTCGGCACCATGGTCGAGTGGTACGCCGACAACCCCTCGGACCCCGGTGACTACCTCATCGGCGAGGAGATCGTCCGCCCCGGCTTCGGCGGCACCGCCCTGCGCTACATGGACCAGCCCTCCAGGGACGGCAACTCCGCCGACTACTGGAGCAGTTCGGTCGGCAACCTCGACGTCCACTACTCCTCCGGCGTCGCCAACCACTTCGCCTACCTCCTCGCGGAGGGCAGCGGCGCCAGGACCATCAACGGCGTCGACTACAACTCGCCCACGTACAACGGCTCCACGGTCACCGGCATCGGCCGCGACAAGGTCGGCCGGATCTGGTACCGGGCGCTGACGGTCTACATGACCTCCTCCACCGACTACGCGGGCGCCCGCACGGCCACCCTCAACGCGGCCAAGGACCTCTACGGCGCGGGCAGCGCGGAGTACAACGCGGTGGCGGCGGCGTGGAGCGCGGTCAACGTGAACTGAGCCGGCGGGTCGCGAACGAGGGGGCAGGGGTTCCGCGGTGGTCCGCCGCGCGGGGCCCCTGTCCCATGACCGCGCCCGTCCATGACGCCCCGTCACCCGTTCTCCCTTTCCCTGTCGCTCCATTCGTGTGTTCCTCGCACATTCCCTTCCCGCACCCGGGCACACCGCCCCTGACCTGCCCGGACTCCCCCACGACTCAGCCGTATGGCCGCCGCGCCCGCCACCCGTTCACCGCAGTCCGGGCGAACTCTCGGCAAGCGGATCGCGCCGCGAGCCCTTTTTCTCAAAAGGGCAGGGGACACACCAGTCGGACAAGCTCTGGGGAGCACCATGCGACGCACCGCCCGTCTGCTGACCGGTACCGCGCTCGCCGCGGGCGCGGCGGCACTCGCCGCCGCGCCCGCCCACGGCGGCGCGCCGCAGCCGGCGGCCCGGCCCTTCCGCGCCCCCGTCGGCAGCCTGGAGGTGTACCCGGCCACCGCGATCCCCGGCGGACAGGTCACGGTGAACACCGCCGCCTGCGGGGACAAGGAGGGCGCGACCGGGGACGCGGGCGCGGTCGGCGCCGGCGTCTTCACCCTGGCGCCCACCACGCACCAGGGCGAGGCGATCGGCCGCTTCCAGGTGCCGCCGAGCGCGCAGCCGGGGACGTACGAGATCGTCGCGAAGTGCGCGGAGGGGAGCAGGCAGGTGACGGGCGACCTGGTGGTGGCCCTCGGCGCGGCGCAGGTGCAGCCGCGCGGAAGCGTGAAGACGGGGGTCGGCGGCGCGCTCGGTCCCGACCCCGTGCAGACCGCGGCGGGCGTGGCGGCGCTGGCCGTCGCCGCCGCGGGCGGTACCTGGCTCCTGCATCGCCGGGCGAGAGGCGACGGGATCTGACGGACACCCTCCGCTGTCCGTCCGCCGGTACCGCACGTCCCGCCCCCTCCGGGTCCGATGCCCCTCGCGGCCCGGAGGGGGAGGGGGTCCGCCAGCAGCTGGCGGACCGCCCAGGTCCGGTCCGGGCCCTCCCAGGTCCGGTCCGGGCACCCCAGGTCCAGTTCGGGGGTCCGCCCCCGGGAGAGGGGTCCGTATGCGCAGCACAGGCCGTACGACCGGGAGCCGTACCCGTGGCAACCGCCGGTTGCGCCCGCGTGGGCGCCGCGCGCGCCGGCTCGGGGACACCGCGATAGCCGCGGTCACCGTGGTCGCGCTCGCCTCGGGAGTCTGGCTGCTGGGCGGCCGGTCGCACACTCCCCCGCAGCCGACGGCCGCCGAGGGCCGCCCCGACCCCGGCGAGGAGCGCCTGAGCGCGCCCTCCCTGCCGCCGTCCCCGCCGCTGCGCATCCGCATCCCGGCCATCCGCGTGAACGCCCCGCTGATGGGCCTCGCCCTCACCCCCTCCGGCAGCCTGGACGTGCCGCCCGCGCGGAACAAGAACCTGGCCGGCTGGTACGAGGCCGGGACGATGCCCGGTGAGACCGGGACCGCGGTGGTCGCCGGGCACGTCGACAACACGGAGGGCCCGGCCGTCTTCTACGACCTGGGCGCGCTCAAGCGGGGCGCCCGGATCGAGGTGGACCGCCGGGACGGCACGGTGGCCGAGTTCACCGTGGACGCCGTCGAGGTCTACGCCGCCAGCAACTTCCCCGACCAGAAGGTCTACGGCGCCGCCCACCGCCCGGAGCTGCGCGTGATCACCTGCGGCGGCGGCTACTCGAAGACCACCGGCTACCAGGGCAACGTGGTCGTCTTCGCCCATCTGACCGGCAGCCGCTGAGCCGGGGCGGTCAGTCGATGCCCGACCGCTCCACCCCCGCCACGATCCACCGCTGGAAGCACAGGAACACCACCAGCAGCGGCAGGATCGAGGCGGCCGCCGCGACGAACAGCTCGTGCAGGCGCACCACCTGGGCGGTGGTGAAGGAGGACAGCGCCACCTGGACCGTCCAGGCGCTCTGGTCCTGCCCGATCACCAGCGGCCACAGGAAGGAGTTCCAGGCGCCGAGGAAGACGATGGTGCCGACCGCCGCGAACACCGGCCGCGCGTTGGGCACGACCACCAGCCAGTACGTCCGCCAGGGGCCGAGCCCGTCGACCTGGGCCGCGTCCTCCAGCTCCCGGGGAAACCCCAGGAAGTACTGCCGGAAGACGAAGCAGGCGAACGCCGAGAACAGGGTGGGGACGATCAGCCCGCGCAGCGTGGAGATCCAGCCGAGGGACGACACCAGCACGAAGCTCGGTACGAAGGTGACGGCGGCCGGGACCAGGAGGGTGCCGAGGATGCCGTAGAACACCTTGTTCGCGTGCCGGTAGGGGATGCGGGCGAGGCCGTAGCCCGCGAGGGAGGCGAGCAGGAGGGTGCCGAGGGTGGTGGCGACGGCGATCAGGGCGGAGTTGAGCAGCGACCGGGCGAACGGTACGGAGGGGTCGTCGAACAGCTCCCGTACGTTCCCCCACCTCACCTCGGTCGGGAAGAAGGTCCAGTCGGGTGAGGTGATGTCCTGCTCGCTGGACAGCCCGTTGCGGACCAGCAGATAGAAGGGCACGAGGAAGAGCAGCGCGAGCGCCACGAGCACCGCGACCCGCAGCGCCCGTCCGGCCCGTACCAGCGCGTCATCCATCGGCTTCGCTCCTTCCCAGCCGCAGCCAGCGCGCCTGCCCGACCGTGACGATCGCGATGATCAGGGCGAGGATCACCGCGCCCGCGCTGCCGAGCCCCAGGTTCTGTCCCTGGCCGAGGGCGGTGTAGTAGAGGTAGACGAGGGGCGGGCGGGCGTACGGCGGGTAACCACGGGCGTCCGACAGCAGGTTGTAGAACTCGTCGAAGGCCTGGAAGGCGTTGATGACGAGCAGCAGCGCCACCGCGACCGAGGTGGTCCGCAGCTGGGGCAGGGTGATGTGCCGCAGCACCGTCCAGCCGGGCCGGGCCCCGTCCACGGCGGCGGCCTCGTAGAGCACCGGGTCGATCCGCTGGAGCCCGGCGAGGAACAGGATCATGTAGAACCCGGCCTGCAACCACAGCCGTACGGTCACGATGACCAGCCAGTACCAGGGCGGATCGGTGGTCGACAGCCAGGCCACGGGGTCGGTGCCGAACCAGCCCAGCACGGTGTTGGCGAGCCCGAAGCGCACCCCGCTGAAAAGGGACATCTTCCAGATCAGGGCGGCCACGACGTAACTGCACGCGGCGGGGAGGAAGAAGACCGACCGGAAGAACGCGCGGGCCCGCCGCACCCGGTTGACCATCAGCGCGAGCGCGAGGGAGAGGGCGAAGGTGACCGGCACGATGAAGGCGGTGAAGACGAGGAACGTGCGCAGGCTCCCGGTGAACGCGGCGTCCCTCAGCATCGCCGTGTAGTTGTCCAGGCCGACGAAGCGCGTGGGCGTCACGGTGTTGTGCGCGTCGAAGAAGCTCAGGCCGACGCTCCACAGCAGCGGAACGTAGGTGAACAGCGCGAGCCCGGCCGCGAACGGCCCCACGAACACCCAGAACCAGAAGGTCCTCCCGCGCCTCACGACGTGTGCCGCACGCGGTCGAGTTCCGCGGACACCTTCCTCACGACGCCCCGCAGTTCGTCCTCCGGGCTCGCGCCGTCCTTGATGATCCTGCTCAGCGCGTCCTGGTAGACGGTCTGGGCGGCCGGGGTCCACAACAGGGGCTGGGCGTAACCGTGTTCGGTGGCGAACCGGACGGCATCGGCGGCGGCGCCCGACTTCAGCCTGCCGGCCTTCTCGGCGAGGGAGATCCGGGCCGGGATGTGGAAGCCGTAACCGAGCGCGAAGTCCTCCTGGTCGTCGGTGCGTTCGACCCAGAGCCACTTCACGTACTCCTTGGCCGCCTCCTTGTGCCTGCTGCGCGCGCTGACGGCGGCGCCGTACGCCCCGACGGGGACCGCGGGCTTCCCGGCGGTGCCGTCCTTGGGGAACGGCAACACCCCGAAGTCGTCGCCGAGTTCCTTCTGCACCTGCGGCAGGGCCCACAGCCCGGACCACTGCATCGCGGTGAGCCCCTGGAGGAAGGCGGAGGGGTCGGACCAGTCGGCGGGCGCGCCGAGCAGCAGGGACCTGTCGGCGTAGAGCCGGTGGAGTTTGCCGAGGGTCCGGGCGGCGGCGGGATCATCGAAGCCGGCCTTCCCGTCCTCGGTCACCAGGCGGAGCCCGGCCGCGTACAGGGGTGTCCCGCCGAGCACCCCGGCACCCCCGTCGTTCCCGAGGAACAACCCCTTGACCTTGCTGCTGGTCAACTTGTGGGCGGCGTCGACGAGTTCGTCGAGCGTCTGCGGCGCCCGCACCCCCGCGTCCCGCAGCATGCTCTTGCGGTAATAGAGCATCTGCATGTCGATGGTCTGCGGAATGCCGTAGATCTTCCCCTGATACGTCTTCGGCTCCAGCACCGCCGGATTGAAGTCGTCCCTGACCCCGTCCAGTAACGCGGTCAGGTCCTCGACCTGCCCGCCCTGGATCTGGTCGAGCGAGGGCCCGTTGACCTCGAAGACATCGGGTCCGGAGTCGGTGAGCAACGCGGCGGCGGTCTGCTGGTCGTAGTTCCCGGGCCGCCACTGCACCGTGACGTGCGCCTTCTTGTAGGCGGCGGCATACCGCTGCACAGCCTGCTCGGTCCCGGGCTCCCCGTACTGGTGGTACCACTGCGCGAGCCGCACCCCACCCGAACTCCCGGACCCACGCCCGGTGTTGGACCCACAGGCGCTCAGCATCCCCGCACCGAGTCCGGCACCCGCGCCCAGCAGCGTCCTACGGCTGATCGTCATCTTCTCCCCCTGACGTCGGTCCTCAACGCACGGCCCAACGATCAACCATGCGTGCCGATTACGAAAGGGTGCCGCGGCGGTGTGTCACCGCACTCGGACAGCGTGTGACTTCCCGTTGCCCTACCATTTCCAGCGGGCGGGGCCGCTCGCCCGTACGACCGTGACGAGGAACGGGACGAGGGGGCACGGTGAACCCGGAGACGGCTGTCGAGCTGGCGCGCACCGCTGGAACCGCGATCGTCGGCGCCATGGCGACGGATACCTGGAACCGCACGCGGGACGGGATCGTCGCCCTGTGGCGTCGAGCGCATCCGGAGGGCACGGAGCAGGTGGGGAGCCAACTCGACGCGACACGCAGCGACTTGCTCAGCGCACGCGCACGTGGTGACGAACTCTCCGAGGCGGAGCTGCGTGCGGAGTGGCAGGGGCGGGTCCGGCGACTCCTGGTGGAGTACCCCGACCTGGCCGCCACGCTGCGCGAGCTCCTGGAGGAGGCCGGCGCGCTTCCCGCGGGGCGCGGCGCCGATGTCGGGGAGGTCCGGATGAGCGCCCGCGCGACCGGCAACGGCCGGGTCTACCAGGCGGGTCGGGACCAGCACATCACCGAGCGATGAGATCCCAGCACGGGGAGGCGTCCGGGCAGGGGCAGGTGCACCAGGCCGGCCGCGACCAGAACAACCAGCACGTCGAGACCCACTTCCACTTTTCGGTGGGGCGGTTGACGGTGCTCGCGGCCGGCCTCGCGGCGGTGGCGATCGGCATCACCGTGATCGTGTGGCCGGCCTCCGGCGACAAGGCGGCACAGCGGTCGCCGGGCGCGCCGGCCTCCGCACAGGCCGGCGCGACCCCGACATCCCCGTCCGCGGTGAGCCCCTCGGCATCCACCTCCGGCGACGAGGCGTCACCGAGCCCCCGGACGGACAAGCCGGTATATAACGGGGATCTCAGACTGACCAACGTCTATCTCGACTCGAATCCGCCCTCGGTGCTGTCGAGCAACACGGGAGCGAGCTTCTGGATCAACTACTCCACCGTCGGTGACACCCGCCAGGACACGATCTACGGCCTGGGCGGCGGATCTTTCACGGTGGAACCGACCATCGCCGCATGGCAGGGCACCGGGCGCCCCAGCCGGCAGCAGTGCACGACGCTGGTCGCCACCCAGGGAGCGGAGAGCCTGCCGGTCAGCCCCGGCAGCCGCTACTGCGTGAAATCGGCGAAGGGCCGTACGGCCTTCGTCACCGTCATGGCATTCGACGAAGGCGGCGGCAGCTACTCGGGCAGCGTCACCGTGTGGAACGGCGCTTCCTGACCTCCCGTACGCCGAGGGGCGGCACCCCCGCACCGGGCGTAAGGGCAACGCCCTGAGCAGGGGACTCGTCATCTGCCGCCCCTCGCAGCGCACTCTCAGGACACGTCGTTCAGCACGGCTTCCAGGATCGTGAAGCGTCGTGCCGTCGGGGACGCGGACCTTGCTGCCGGACTTCTCCCCACAGGCTTCGGCTCGCCTGCCGTCGCGGGCCCACACCCTCGCCCGGCCGCCTCGCCGGATCGCTGACGGCCCGCCCGATGCCCGAGCTGTTCCGCTGACATCCAGCGCTGATGCCGCCATCGCCGTACCCGCCGACTCGGTCGCCGCGTCCGTCTCTGGTCAGCGAAGTCACGATCGGTGAGTCTGGGGGCATGCTGCTGCCACTAACCCATCCGACCACATCCGCCCATCGACCGCGGCAAGACCCGGCTGACCGCCGCGGACGAAGAGGCCGTGCGCCTGGCACGACGTCCTGGAGGCGCACCCGGCCGCCAGCGACGTCACCGACGCCGGCGCGGCGGGCGACATCGTCTTCGCCGTGGCCGGGGGCGCGTGGGTACTCGACTTCCAGTCCGGCCCCGACAGCTCAGTCTGTCGACCTCGGCTCGAAGCGCGGGTGTCGTCCGGCGACAGGTCCGGGCGGGAGCGGTGCCAGCTCGCCGGGTGGCGCCAGCGTCCGGCCGCCATCGCGTGCGACGTCGACGCCGACCTCTACCACCAGCTCCGGTACGACGAGAGTGACGTGCAGCCTCTCACGTGAGCTCCACCCTGCGCTGAACGCCCAGCCAGCCCACGGGTGGTCCGTGGCCGGAGTGAGGAGCCCGGCGACTGCCCGGCCTGCGGCTTGCGGGAGCGTCGTGTTCTCCCGAGCGGCGGTGGACGGATCGCACCTGCGGGCGATGGAGGGAGCGTGGCGCGCCGCATAGGTCCCCCTGGTGCCCGCTTGTCGTGCAAGTGAGAGGTTGTCAGGTCGCCGCTTCGCTGTCATAGTGATCAAAGATGACCGGTCTACCGGTTTTCGGCCCCGCTCGTTTGTTCACGATCGGGTGGCCCCCGGACCTTCTGCCGGGGGCTTTTGCAATTGCATGTAGCCGCGCTCGGCTTGATCTTGAGGATCGGCCGGGTGGCAGAGCGGGCCATTTCAGAAGTGGCCTTGCGGATGTCAATTCCGGGGGATCCGCAGCACCCTCGTGATGCTCGATCTTAGTTCTGCGGCTGATCGATCGAGACACGCTGCCATTTACGGCTCCCTCTCTGTGTGGCGTCTGGCGGTTACAGCCGATGCCACGCGGCGGGGAACGTAGCTTCTCGATATGCCTGGTCCAGGTCGCCGCCGACATAGGCGTAGAACGTACGGCGGGTCGGCGCATGAGTAACAGTCAAAGCCTGCTGGATCGGTTGATCTCCGTTCCGTTCAAGGTACGTCCTTCGCTACCAACCCGTGCTCGACCCACAGGTCCTAAGCACACCTCGGCGCACTTTGGTTAATGATCAGGTAATGATATCTTTATGGTATGGTCAAATTTACTCGACTTAACCTTGCATTTATCAAGCGAGTGCACGCAAAGCAACCACAGTTACGGGATTTGACGCTATTTTTTTCCTTTGGCTTTAAGTGTCTGCTCAAACCTCAAGTCTCGCTCTGAGGCCCTGACGCGGCCTTGCAATCCCCCCCCGAGATGGACCAATATCAACTTCGCCGCCACCAAGATCGTTACGGAGGCGGCGCTATGAGGCCGACCCGGGCCTCCTCTCATCAAGATGTTCCAGGGGGGAACTTCCATGCATCGCACCATTCGTGTCAGATCCGCTCTCACCGGCTTGCTCACCGCCGCGCTCACAGCAGCCACCCTGACAGCTGCTGCGCCCGCGAGCCAGGCGGCCACCACCGATCCGACGTCGTCTGCCGCCGCATACAAGTCCTGGCTCGCGGACAAGATCAACGCGGGCGACACCAACGCCCTCCACGTGTACAACGGCTTCAGCGCCCTCTCGGCCGACAAGCAGACCAAGTTCCTGGCCTACCTGAAGGATCCCTCGGTCACGCAGAAGTTTGTCTCCTTCCTGAACGGGGCGACAGACAGCACGGGCATCGACCCGAACTACGACGCGACGACGGGTGGGGTGGGCATCGACAACCCGCCGTCGCCGTTCGTGAACGGTGACGTCTCCGATATCGGGGCCGGATCGGCTGGGACCGAACTCGCCTCCGTACCGGAAAAGGGCGGGGACATCACGTACGGCGCCAGCGCGGGTATGACGACGCCCAGCGGCATCAGCATGCCGATCAACCAGCCGGCCCAGGCGGCGGACTGGAACGCCTGGTACAGGGTCAACGACACGATGTTCGGCGTGAAGATCACCGAGGTGAAGATCTGGGTGAACTACCACTCCAACACCACGCGAGCTACCAAGGTGTACAGCGCGGGCGCCTCGCACTACAACTACGTGCCGTTCTCCAGCTTCTCGCACTCGCCGGTCAGCAAGTGGATCTCGGCGGCCGGGAACGCGACGGCAGAGACCACCTGGACGGGCAAGCTCGAGGTCGTCGACACCGAGTGGTCCGCGACCGAGCACCTCTGGGCTGACGAGACCGGCTTCCGAGGCGGCTGGCTCAGGTAACCTTCTCGCGACCATGACAACCTGGAGGGTTCCATGTTCGGAAGCATGAGCAGCGGAGCGATCGTGACGGCAGTAATCGCCGTGATCGTCGCTGCCGGTGCCGTTTGGGGAGTAGTGCGCTACTACCGCCGAGGTCAGTAGCCCATCTCAGGACTGCAATGCCGTAAGTCTCCGCGTGCTCGGACGGCGTTGCGCTCAAAATGCACTCGCGTGCAGCAGATCAGTCACTGTGGGACGTCCTGGACGCCGTTGCGGCCGATCCGTGGGGCTTCCGGCAGTGGAACACCGACGACCACGAGGGCGAGGACGTCGGCCAGCTCTCCCTCACCTACTGGGTGAACCGGCCCCTACGCCGCCTGTCCGTCCTCACCATCACCTGGCTCGGATAACCACCCGTGCAGGCGCCCTGACCCCGGCATCGCAACTGCCGGGGTCAGGGCGCTTCCGATCGTAGCCACGGCCGTATCCACCGGTTGCCACCCCGAGCTGGACCTCGCGCCGGCACTCCGGGCAGTCCGGCAGGCCCTCCACCCGGAGCGGCCTGTCGGCCTTTACCCAGGAGAACCCGCACAGCGCCCTGTTCGAGTACGGCTGGACCTGGTCGTCCTCGCTGGCGTGCGAGGCGTAGCCCGGCACCATCCAGGTGAACGTCGCCTCCCCGTCGTACGGGGCGCCGTCGGGCCAGTCGTACACCGGCTCGGTCGTAGTGCAGCGCATCCGCAGATCAGGACCCGTCCAGCGCTTGCCATACCGAATCTGCGAGCTGGCGTCGACCGCGTCCGCGAGGCGCTCGAAGGACAGGTCGTAGTCCCTCATGTGATCCCACGAGCCCGGCTTCTGCTCGCGCATCAGCGAGCGGAACATCAACAGCAGCCGCGCCAGGTCGTGCTGACCGACCCGGACCGTGTGCGTCTCCGGGTCGTAGCCATACGGCGGGTCGTGGTCGGGCTTCTTCGGCATCGGTCCTCGTTCGCATTGCTACGGCGGTCAGCGCCCCAGCACAGGGCCACGGTGCGGCCGGTGGGCCTGCCGACGTGTGGCCGCTGCCCGATACTCAACGACCAGGCCTCCCGGAAGCCACGCTGACCGCCGCCGTTCGTGCGCCGGCCGAACCGCGCGGGCTACGCGTCTCAGACCGGCGGCGGCGCGCCGGACAGTTCCCGGGAGAAGGCCCGCTCGATGGTCCACACGGCGACGCTGGGGCGGTCGGTGGACATCCGCAGCCACACCTCCTCGCCGCCGGGCATGAGCGCCACCTCCAGGTGCGTCTCGTCCCACGTGCCCACCGGGTACATCCACTCGATGCCGTCGGGCCACGTCCGCATCGCCACCGTGCGCACGCTCAGCGCCGCGGCGAAGGCGTCCAGCGCCGTCTTCGGGATCCGCACCTCCGCCGACTCCCGCTCAAGCCCCGCCACACCAGGCTCCCCTCGCTGGACCGTCCGACGTCAGCGGCTTCCGGCGCCCATGGTCTCGAAGGTCTCGCGCATCAACTGGTCGATGGTGCCCGGCTTGTCGACCAGAGAGTCGAAGAGGTCCGCGAGCAGCCGCAGCACGAAGCCGTGGACCATGGCCTCCTTCGGCGGGATCGTCCCGAACCGGTCGCGCCACGCCCCGGTGTCCATGCCCATGGCGGCGGCCATGAGGACTCCAGTCACCATCGGCACCTGCTCCGGGTCGGCCATCTCGAAGGAGGGCAGCCGGCGGATCACAGCAGGGATGAGGTCGTTGAGCGGATCAAGCTGCTCCCCGCCTCCGGGCGGCTCAGCGATCAGGTACCCGGTCAGCACCCCCACCAAGAACACCGTGCCCCGCGAGACTTCCTCGCGCCCGACGGAGTCCACCGCGGCCTCCACCCGCTGCTGCGCCCGCTGGCGCTCCTTGGCGGGCGTCCGCTTCTCCAGGATCCGGTAGGTGTCCCACGCCGCACGGACCGCCTCATCCACCACTACGCCATCGCTACTCATGACGGCGACGGTAGGCGAGACGACGCCCACCCTGCGAGGGTTGCCAGACTCTCAGCCCGTTTCCCAGGTAGACGAGGCGATCTATAAGGTTGTCAGGTGTGAGGCACAGTTCGCGCCGGTGCTCCCGCACGCGCTGGTGCCGCCCGCCGGCCCGGAGGACGATGGAGTCGTGGGCGAGCAGCACGAGGACCAGGAGCACGGCGCCGAACCAGCGCGGCCGCCGCTGACCGTGGCCCGTGCCCGGGAGATGACGTCCGGCGCTCCGTGGCGGTGCTCGCCGCCCGGGTCCGCGACGCGCACGCCGCCCGCGTCTGGGTGCCGCTCGGGCACAGCAGCTGGGAGTCGTACTGCGCCGCGGAGTTCGGCATCAGCCGCGCCCAGGCGTACCGGCTCCTGGACGTCGCCCGCGCCCTGGCCGCGATCCACGGCGCGGTCACCGCCGGCACCGAGACGTCTCACACGCGAGACAGCGACCCGGACGGCGCGGCCGCGCTCGACTACGACCTGTCCCAGCGCGCCCTGATCGCCGTCTCCAGCCGCGCCGACGACGTCGCGGAGCTGATCACCCGCCGCCTTGCCATGCTCGCCCACAGCGGCCTCCAGGCCCTCGACACCGCCACGGTGCGCGCCGTGGTCGGCCAGGCCGTCCGCGACGTCCGCACCGCCCCGCCTCCACCGCCCGCCGATCCGCCGACGGACCCGACCGTCGCCGCGCTGCGCGCCACAGCCGATGACCTCTATGCCAGCGCCCACGCGACCGGGGAGCTGATGCTCAAAGTCGCCCCGGCCTACCTCTCCGACATCGAGGCCGCCGACGTCCTGGCGCTGCTGTGCGAGCAGATCGGCGAACCCCTCGAACACGGCCTCGCCGCCCGCCTCTACGCGATGTCCGGCGACCGCCGCGCTCTGCACGGCGTCGTCCTGTAACTGCTGCTGCCGGACCGTTCTACTGAGGTTGAACTCGTGGTGTCGTAGGGGCTGACGGCTCGTCGCCCGTGCGGTATTACCGGGGCATGCGGTATCCACAAGGGAGCGGGTTGACCGTCGAACGGCAGCAGTTCCGCGAGGTGTTACGACTCAAGGCGGCCGAGAGGTTTGCCCAGGGCGAGGCAAGCTCGGTGATCGCCAAGGACCTGCGGGTCAGCGTCCGCTCCGTGCAGCGATGGCGGCAGACGTGGGCCGAGGGCGGCCCGAGGGCTCTGCGGTCACAGGGACCGGCGTCGCTGCCGAGGCTGAGCGAGAAGCAGTTCACCCAGCTGGAGGCGGAGCTGGCCAAGGGGCCGGCCGCGCACGGCTGGGAGGACCAACGCTGGACGCTCGCGCGGATCAAGACGGTGATCGGCCGGCGCTTCCATCTGACCTACACCATCCAGGGC
>NZ_JBSFLI010000035.1:0-74625 GCF_053598955.1 Streptomyces sp. NPDC001056
CTCCACCGAACTCCAGTCGACCATCGGCATGCAGCGCCTGACCAACTACGCCTGCCAGCCCATGGACCAGGACACCTTCGTCCGCCTCGTCACCGACGGCCAGTCCGCCGCCCCCGGCTACTTCTCCTACGACGCCGACCTCAACCGCCGCAACCGCGACCTGTTCGAGCCGCAGGAGGGCGCTCCCGCGCTGGACGCGACCGAGTTCGCCCGCCTGCTGACCGCCGGCGCCGTCGTCCTCGACGCACGCGACCAGTTCGAATTCGCCGCCGGTCACCTGGCCGGCTCGGTCAACGTCCCGCTCGACGGCCGCTTCGCCGAACAGGCCGGCAGCGTCCTCACCCCCGAGGACGAGATCCTCATCGTCGCCCCCGAGGGCCGCGCCGAGGAGACCGTCACCCGCCTCGCGCGTATCGGCTTCGACCGCGTCCACGGCTACGCCGCCGATCACGAGCAGCTCTTCCTCGCCCTCCCCGACGAGACACGCCAGGCAGGCCGGCTGACCGCCGAGGCACTGCGCGAGGAACTCACCTCCGACCAGCCGCCGCTGGTCCTGGACGTGCGCAACTGCGGCGAGCGCGCGGACGGCCGCTCCATCGAGGGCGCTCTGCACATCCCCCTGGCCGAACTGGCCAAGCGCCTCGACGAGGTCCCGGCCGAGGGCCGTCTGGTGGTCCACTGCGCCGGCGGCCACCGCTCCTCCATCGCCGCCAGCCTCATCCGGCACAGCGGCCGCACCGACGTCTACGACCTCCTCGGCGGATACGGCGCCTGGGAAACCGCCGCCTGACGCATCCGAGCTGCCGCGGGTCCGGGCGACAGAGCGGCCGCCCGGGCCCGCGGCGATTCCATGTGTGTGCCTCCCCGCCGCGCCAGCGGCGCCACGGGATCACACCGCGCCGGTGCGACTGCCGGCCGGCCCTTGGCGTGCGGGCTCGGTCCGTGATCGTCGCCGATGGTGGAGGGGCGCCCCTGACGGTGCGCGAGAGGCCGGCCCTCCCCCACCGACGTACCCGCTCTGCCCGCGGCGTGCGCGGGCGGAGCCGTTCAGCCGGAACGCCGTCCGGGGTCCTCCGGGCCGGCCAGGGACTCCGGCGTCCGCGGGCATGGGTGACTTCGGGGCTTGCCGGCCTCCGACGATCTCGGCCCCGGCAACTCGTCGACGTGGTCGGCCGGTTCAACGGTCCGGCGCAGTGCTCCCCCGACGGGACGCACGTCCGGCCTCGTCGTCCTGCCCCCGGTGACCCGCGTGGCCTCAGGAGGCGCGGTTCCCGCGGAGCGCGCGCGCGTGGTTCATGAAGGCCGCCAGGCCCACCTCGAAGGCCCGGTCGGCGCGGTGGTCGCCCACGGCGGCGAGGGCCGCGGCGAGACGGGGGGTGGCGGCGCGGTCCGTCACCCACATGGTCTCGGGGGCGGCGAGGTCGAGGGCCGAGCCCAGGACCAGGTTCTCCAGCGCGGTGATCAGCGCCATGATCCCGGCCGGCTCGAACCCGGCGTCCAGCAGCCGGGTCACCGCCCGTTCGTACTGGTCCAGGACCCGGGGCGCACGCACCGGTGAGGTCATGAGCAGCGGGATGGCGCGGGGGTGCGCGGCGAAGGCGGCCCGGTAGGAGCGGGCCCAGGCCTCGACGGCCGCGTCCCAGGGTTCGAGGTCGAGGGTGGCCGTCTCGATCGCGGAGGCGACCCGTTCGCGCAGCAGCTCCACGATGCCGTCCCGGCCGTCCACGTGGTGATAGACGGACCCCGTCTGCGCGCCGAGCCGCCTGGCTATCTGCGGGACGCTGAAGTCGCCGCACTCGTCGACGAGTTGGAGCGCGGTCGTGGTGATGCGCTCGCGGTCGAGGAGCGGGGTGCGCGGCCGTCCCATGATCGGTGTTCTCC
Source organism: Streptomyces sp. NPDC001056 (assembly GCF_053598955.1). Classification (NCBI taxonomy): domain Bacteria; kingdom Bacillati; phylum Actinomycetota; class Actinomycetes; order Kitasatosporales; family Streptomycetaceae; genus Streptomyces; species Streptomyces sp. NPDC001056. The sequence goes on from NZ_JBSFLI010000035.1 coordinate 1,882, forward strand.
CTGAGGTCTTCCCGGATACCCAACGGCAGGTTACATTGCGGAAACCGAGAGCCTTTAGGTTTACGACGCCGGGCGCCCCGCCATCCCCTCCGGGCACCCGGAAGCCCCGTACGTCCGGGCGCGCCTGCGCGGGTCGCCGATCCCGGTCCGGACCGCCCGCGCCCCCGTCCACCGATCGCCCCCATCGCCGGGACCCCCTCCCCTCCGCTGCCAGAAGGGCTCCCCTCGTATGTCCGTCACCACCTCCGAACTGCCCGAGGAGAAGGCGCCGTCCGACGCGGCGACCCTCCGCTCCGGTTCCCTCGGCACGGCCGACATCGCCTTCTTCGTCGTCTCCGCCGCGGCCCCGCTGACCGTCATGGCCGGGGTCGCGCCGCTCGCGATCCTGCTGGGCGGCATCGGTGCCCCGGTCGGCTATCTCCTCGCCGGGCTGACCCTCGCTATCTTCGCCGTCGGTTTCACCACCATGAGCCGCCATGTCACCCATGGCGGCGCCTTCTACGCCTTCATCACCCGGGGCCTGGGCCGCCCGGCTGGCATCGGCGCCGCCCTGCTCGCGCTGCTCGGCTACAACGGCATGGAGATCGGCGTCTACGGCCTGCTCGCCTCCGCCTGCCGCGACACCCTGCACGCCCTGTCCGGCTTCGACGTGCCCTGGCTGCCCATCTCGCTGGCCGGGCTGCTGCTCATCGGCTACGGCGGCTTCCGCTCCATCGACTTCGGCGCCAAGCTGCTCGGCGTCCTGCTGGTCGCGGAGACGGGAATACTCGTCCTGCTGGCCGGCGGGGTGCTGCTGAAGGGCGGCGCCCATGGGCTGTCCCTGGCTTCCCTGGCCCCCTCGCATGTGTTCGTGCCGGGCACGGCCGCCGTGCTCGCCTTCGCGTTCGCCGCGTTCACCGGCTTCGAGTCGACCGTCATCTACCGCCGCGAGGCCCGCGACCCGGGGCGCACCGTGCCGCGCGCCACCTATCTGGCCGTCGGATTCCTCGGCCTGTTCTACGCGTTCGTCGTGTGGATCGCCATTCAGGCGTTCGGCGACGACCAGGTGGTGCGGGCCGCCGGGAAGGACCCGGTCGGGCTGTTCTTCACCGCGATCACCACCTACGTGGGCGGCTGGGCCGCGGATCTGATGCACGTCTTCATCGTCACCAGCGTCATCGCCTCCCTGCTCGCCTTCCACAACGCCATCAACCGCTACGCGCTCGCGCTGGCGGAGGAGGGCGTACTGCCCGCCCGGCTCGGCCGGATCCACCCGCGCCACCGCTCCCCGTACGTCGCCGGCATCGCCCAGACCGTGCTCGGCGCGGTGGTCGTCCTCGCCTTCTGGGCCGCCCACGCCGACCCCTACCAGCAGCTGCTGCTGTGGGTGAACACCCCGGGAATGATCGGCCTGTTGCTGCTCCAGCTGCTCGCCGCGCTCGCCGTGCCCTGCTACTTCCGGCGGGTTCGGCACGGCGAGGGGAGCCTGCGCACGGTGGTGGCGCCGGTCCTCGCCACGGTGCTGCTCGCGACCGCGATCGTCCTGGTGGTGGGGCACATCGACCTGTTCACCGGTGCGTCCCCGGCCGTGAACGCCCTGCTCGTGCTCGCGGCGCCGGTCGTCTTCCTGCTCGGGCTGCCGTTCGCGTGGTGGCTGCGGCGCAGCCGACCGCGGGTGTACGAGGCCTTCGCCACGGAGCCCGCGCCGCCGACCGAGCCCGTCGGATGACCGGACGGGGCCACCGAAAGACCACCGAACGACCACCGCAGACAAAGGAGTTCATGGCATGCCCGCCGCAGACCTCGTCCTCACCGGTGCCCGGGTGCGCACCCTCGACCCCGACCGTCCCACCGCCACCGCGGTCGCCGTGCACGAAGGGCTGATCACCGCGGTCGGGGAGACGGCGGACGTACGGGACTGGCGCGGCCCCGGCACCGAGGTGGTCGAGCTGGGCGGGGCGCATCTGGTGCCCGGCCTGGTCGACTCCCACAGCCACCCGGTGTGGGGGCTGGAGATGGCGACCGGCGTGGACCTGTCGGGCGTACGCGATCTGGCCGGACTGCGCGCGGCGTTGGCGGGGGCCGAGCGGCTCGGGGGCTGGGTGCTCGGGCACGGCCTGGACCACAACGCCTTCGAGGGCCGCCCGATCCACCACGACCTGGTGGCCGACCTTCTCGGCGACACGCCCGCCCTTCTCCGCCTGTACGACGGTCACTCCGCCCTCGCCAACGCCGCCGCTCTGGCCGCCGCCGGGGTGTCCGGGCCGCGCTCCTTCGAGCAGCGCGCGGAGGTGGTCTGCGACGCCTCGGGCCGGCCCACCGGGCACCTGGTCGAGCATGCCGCGATGGACCTGGTGACGGCCGTCGCGCCCCGCCCCTCGGACGCCGAACGCCGTTCGCGGCTGCGGGAGTTGCTGTCCGCGATGGCGGCCACGGGACTCACCGGCGCCCATGTGATGGACGGCGGGGACCCGGAACTGGTGGCGGCGGTGGCACGGGAGACGGTCCTGCCGGTACGGCTGCGGTTCGCGCCCTGGTGCATGCCGGGCGCGGACGCCGGTGCGCTGCGTGAGCTGATCGCGCTCCAGGGCCGGGGCGGGCGGCACTGGCGGGTCGGCGGAGTGAAGTTCTTCATGGACGGCACCGTGGAGGGCGGCACGGCGTGGCTGGAGCACCCCGACTGTCACGGCCGGGGCACGGACGCGTTCTGGCCGGACCCGGAGGCCTACGCCGAGGCCGTACGCACCCTGCACACGGCCGGGGTGCGCACCGCCACGCACGCCATCGGGGACGCGGCCGTACGACACGTCCTGGACACCGTGGCCTCGCTCGGGCCGGGCGGGCACGGGGCGCACCGGATCGAGCACATCGAGACGGCGCCCGACGAACTCCTCCCCCGTTTCGCCCAGCTGGGTGTCGCGGCCTCCATGCAGCCGCCGCACACCGGGTACACCCGCGACGACGGCAGCGACGAGTGGTCCCGCCGCCTCGGCGGCGAACGGGCCGCCCGTGCCTGGCGGTTGCGGGAGCTGCGGGACGCGGGGGCCGTCGTCGCGCTCGGCTCGGACTGGCCCATCGCGCACTACGACGCCCGCGCCGTACTGGCGACCGCGCGCCACCCCAAGGGCGCCGCCGCGCGCCGCGCGGGCCTGACCCCGTTGCAGGCGCTGGAGGGCTGCACGAGCCACGCGGCCGCGGCCGCGGGCGAGTCCACGGTCGCCGGCCGTGTCGCACCCGGTTTCCGCGCCGACCTCACGGCTCTGGGCGTGGACCCCGTGCACGCGCCCGCGGACGAACTGGCCGATGCCCCGGTGGCGTTGACGGTGACGGGCGGGCATGTGGTGCACCGGGCCGCCGCCCGGTGACCGTTGGCCGAGGTCAGCCGTGCGTCAGTCCCCGGTCAGCACCTCCTGGCACTGTTGTTCCTGTGAGCGGCACGGGAAACCGGAACCGGTCACAGGGAGAGGTGCCCGGAGTGGCTGATCGGGGACCAGCGAGCTCGGCTCACGGTCGGGCCCTTCGGGGCCCGCGCAGGTTCGAATCCTGCCCTCTCCGCCCGCCACCGGTCTCCGGCGTGCTCGGTGCGGTGCTCAGTTGTGCGGGACGACCGCGACCGGGCACTCGGCGTGCTGGACGACCGCGTGGGCGACATGGCCGAGGCGTTCGCCGAGCCTGCTGCCGGTGACGCGGCGGCCCACCACGACGAGTCCGGCGCCGTCCGTGGCCCGCACGAGTTCGTCCCCGGCCCGGCCCTCGGTGACGGTCGTCGCCACGGACACGTCCGGGTACTTCTCGTGCCACGGCCGCAGGAGCGCGATCACGGCGTGTTCGGCGGCGGCCGCCCCCTCGGGACCGGCGTCGTCCTGCTCGTACACATGGCACACCCGCAGCTCGGTGGTGCGCCGCCGGGCGGCCTCGAAGGCGAACCCGATCGGCTCGTCGCAGGGGCTGCCGATGTCCAGGCCGAGTACGACGGCGCGGTACGGGATGCTCGGGATCTCGTCCGGCGCCAGCCCGGGAGCCGTCGGCAGATGCTCGTCGGCGGCGCTGCGGCCCGCTCGCACCAGCACCACCGGGCAGGGGGCGCGGCCCGCGACCCGCAGCGAGACCGAGCCGACGAGGACCCCGGCCGCGCGGCTGAGCCCGAGCGTGCCCACGACCAGCGTGTCGGCCTCGGCGGCCGCGGACAGCAGCGCGGGAACGGGCGACTCGGCGATCAGCGTCGCGGTCACGGCCAGCGTCGGATGCGCCGCCCGCACACTGTCGACCGCCTCCCGCAGCACGCGCTCCGCCCAGCCGCGCTCGGTACTGTCCTTCGTCGCCAACGGCGCCGGCTGCACATGCGCGACCCACGCGTGCGCCACGACCAGCTCCGCCCCCCTGCGTACCGCCTCCTGCGCGGCCCAGTGAGCGGCGGCAACACTCTGCGGCGACCCATCGACTCCCACCACGATCCGACCAGCCATGACGTGTCCCTCCGGATCCGAACCGCCACCACGCACTCCGTAGGACAAGCGTGCCTCGCGGAGGTGAGCCGCGCCCGTGGGCCGCCCGGCCCCTCAGGAGGGCCGGGCGGGGTCACCGGGGTGGGCGCCCGGTACCTCATGGACCCGGGAGGGCCCCAGGACGACGGGGGCGCCCACCGCGGACCCATCCGCACCCGGCCGAGTCGGCAGGCGCCCGGAATCAGGACCAAAGGTCCCGTTTCCGGGGGCGCCCGGCCCTCGGCCCCCGGGCGGCGGACGCGGCACGCTGGTGGTACCGGCTCGGACGGACAGTGGGGACAACGCCTGGCCGGGGCGTCGAGCGGGACGAGGGCGACGGGAGACCACCGCGACCCACCGGAGGAGGCCCGCGCACCCCAGAAGGAGGAAGGGCCGTGACCCACAGCACGATCGGCGAGGTGATGACCGGTGACGTCGTCACCGCGTCGGAGACGACATCGTCCGAGGTCCTCGCCCGGATGCTGGAACGGCACGGGATCAGCGGGCTGCCGGTGATCGACCAGGACGACAAGGTCCTCGGCGTCGTCTCGGCCTCCGACCTCGTGCGCGAACGGGCCGCCCGGCGACCGCAGGCCCCGGGCGAGCCCGTGCGGGAGCCGCCGGCACGGGAGCTGATGTCGACACCCGCGGTCACCGTCCACCCGGAGCAGCGCGTGTCCGACGCCGCCCGGCTGATGGAACGACGCGGTGTGGAACGCCTGCCCGTCGTGGACGAGGAGGACCGGCTGATCGGCATCGTCACCCGCCGTGACCTGCTGCGGGTCTTTCTGCGCGGGGACGACGAGATCCGCCGCCAGGTCTCCGAGGAGATCGTCGCGGGCGAGCTGGGCCTGCCGCCGGAGGCCGTCACCGTGTCCGTCCGGGACGGCGTCGTCACCCTGGCGGGCCGCGCGGAACTGCGCGGCGCCATCGCCCGCGCCGGTCTCGCGGCCTGGCGGCTGGACGGGGTCGTCGGCGTCGTCAGCCTCGTGCCGTCCGCCACCCCGGAGGGGATGGCACGACCGGGGTGATCCTCGTGGACCGGCCGATTCCCGTCGGTCTCATCCCGCTTCGATCCGACGGCCCGTGTACGCCATGGGCTCGATCCGCACCCACAGATCGCGCCCCCCGCCCGCCCAGGGGGTGCTGTACGCGCGCCGGATGAGCCGCTGTGCCTCATCGGGGTCGGTCACCGCCCGGGCCGTCCCCCGCACGAGTACGCTCCAGCCCTCGCTGAACGCGTCGTCCACCCGGTCCACCTGGAAGGCCACCTCGCGGTCGAAGCCCTGCGTGATCGCCGATCCCTCGCGCGTGCGGAACACGATCGCGCCGTCCACGACGCTGTAGTTCACCGGGAGCACCAAGGGCGCGCCCTCGGTGCTGATGGCGAACCTCCCGATGCCGTGGGTCGACAGCAGCTCCCTGCAGTCCTGTTCGCTGAGTTCGACGAACCGGGGGTCGCGGGATGCCTGCCCGAGTCCGGACGGCAGCCCGGCGAAACCGCCGCCGAGTGCCTGAGGGCTGGTACGCAGCGCCCCGGCGAGCCTGAGCAGGGTGCCGGAGTCGGGAGCGGCGGTGCTGTGCTGCTCCAGATGGGCGATGTACGCCTCGGCCATGCCGGCGCGGCCGGCCACCTCTTCCCGGCTGAGACCGAGTTCCGCGCGGCGCCGCCGGAGCCTGCGCCCGAGGTCGCCCCGCGGGGGGCCGTCCGCCGGAGCCGGAGGACGGTCCCCCGGCTCCGGCGCGCCGCTCTGGGGTGTGGGGCCTTCTGCCATGCTCGCTCACTCCTCGCCGGGATCCCGGACCGCCGGTGTGCACGGTGTTCGTCCCTCGGACTGCCGGGGGCCCTGGCTCGTACCACGTGTACCACCGGGGCACCCCGCCTACCACTTGTGTACGCCGAGGCAGCCGATCGCAGCCCGTCGTGTTCGGTCTCCCCCACTGGAGGCCGAACACCACGTCGGCACGACCGGAAACCCTGGAAGCGCCGGGCCCCGCGCGCCTCGGGCCGAACGGCCCCGCCCCGGCGGGCCGGGCCGGTGGGCCTCGCGGAGGCGTCGCCTACGGGCGGACGTACGGCCTGGTCATGATCTCCATGTTGTGGCCGTCCGGGTCGGCGAAGTACGCACCACGTCCGCCGAACAGGTGGTTGGTCCGACCGGGTTCGGTGTGCGCGGGGTCGGCGTAGTAGGTGACCCCGACCGCTTCCAGGCGGGCGAGCATGGACGCGAACCGCTCGTCGGGGACGAGGAACGCGTAGTGCTGGGACTGGATCGGCTCGTCGCGCTTCTCGTAGTAGTCGAGCGTCACGCCGTTGCCGAGGTCGACGGGGAGGAAGGGCCCGAACGGGGCGCCGACCCGCAGCCCCAGTATCGCGGCGAGGAACTCGGCCGACAGATACCGGTCGCTGGCGTAGACGGCGGTGTGGTTCAACTGGACGGTGTGCATGGGAGGTCCTGTTCTCCGGGATCGCGGGGACGGGCGCCCGGTGAACGGGCGCGGGACGGTACGTCCCGGAGGGGGCGGGCTCCTTGCCCGCCGCGCGTTCACGACAGGGCCGGAAACCCGATTCGTGCGTGGCCCCTGGCCGATCCGGCGATCACCCGGCCGACTCTACCGACGACGAAGGACCGGGGCAAAACCATGGGGGTGTCGGGGAGTTGCTCGGGTAACCTCGGGGCCGTGTCGAGTCCTGAGTCGGACAGGGTGGGGGCTTTCGGTCACGCCGTCAGCCCCCGGAGCCACTGACCTCACCGCCGTTGCGCTGTATCGTCGTGCGCTACGGCCGGGCGCGTGCGCCCCCGGGTGCTGACCGCGGTGACGAGATGACCCTCTCGCGCTTCTCCTCACCCCGGAGCCACCTTCGATGCGCCTCGCCCTCTATCCGCTCGCCCTTGCCGTCTTCGCCATGGGCACCTCGGAATTCATGCTCGCCGGCCTCGTACCGGACATCGCCGCGGACCTCGGCGTCACCGTCGGCACGGCGGGCCTGCTCACCTCGGCCTTCGCCGTCGGAATGGTCGTCGGCGCCCCGCTGATGGCCGCACTCGCCCGCAACCGTCCCGGACGGGCCGCCCTGCTCGGCTTCGTCCTCCTGTTCGCGGCCGCCCATGCGGTGGGCGCGACCGCCACCGGTTTCCCGGTGCTGTGCGCGACCCGGGTGGTGGCGGCGCTGGCGAACGCGGGGTTCCTCGCGGTGGCGCTCACGACCGCCGCCGCGCTGGTACCGCCCGACCGGAAGGGCCGTGCGCTCGCGGTGCTGCTGTCGGGCACGACGGTGGCCACGATCGCCGGTGTCCCGGCCGGATCGGTGCTGGGTACGCTGCTCGGCTGGCGGGCCACGTTCTGGGCCGTCGCCGCCCTGTGCCTGCTCGCGGCCGCCGGCATTCTCAGGGGCGTCCCCGCGCGCCCCGCGGAGAAGGGCACGGCCGGCGGACTGCGCGCCGAGCTGGCGCAGCTACGGCGGCCGCGGCTGCTCCTGGCGATGCTGCTCGGCGCCCTGGTCAACGCGGCGACCTTCGCGGGCTTCACCTTCCTCGCCCCCGTCGTGACCGGCGCCGCGGGGCTGGGCGAGCTGTGGATCTCGGTCGCCCTCATGCTGTTCGGCGCCGGTTCCTTCGTCGGTGTCGGTGTCGCCGGACGCCTGTCCGACCGGCGTCCCGGCGTCGTCGTCGCGGCCGGCGGTCCGCTGCTGCTCGTCGGCTGGCCCGCCCTGGCCGCACTGGCCCACCGGCCGGTCGCGCTGCTCACGCTGGTGTTCGCGCAGGGGGCGCTGTCCTTCGCGCTGGGCAGCACCCTGATCACGCGCGTGCTCTACGAGGCCGCGCACGCCCCCACCATGGCCGGCTCCTACGCGACCGCCGCGCTCAACATCGGCGCCGCCACCGGGCCCCTCGTCGCCGCGGCCACCCTCGCCGGATCGGAGCTGGGCCCGCTGTGGGCCGGCGGCGCGCTGGTCGCCGCGGCCCTGCTGATCGCCGTCGTGTTCCGCGCCGTGCCGGGCACCGGCTGAGGTCAGCCGTGCGTCAGTCCCCGGTCAGCGCCTGCCGGCACTGTTGTTCCTGTGAGCGGCACGGGAAACCGGAACCGGTCACAGGGAGAGGTGCCCGGAGTGGCTGATCGGGGACCAGCGAGCTCGGCTCACGGTCGGGCCCTTCGGGGCCCGCGCAGGTTCGAATCCTGCCCTCTCCGCCCGCTGCGCCGAACGGCTGACTAGACTTGACGCCGGCATCGCGTGCCGGTCACCGACCGGGTGAGGCATGGAGGTGCCGGGAGATGCCTTCGGAGGCATTCCTTGTCGGTCGATTTGAATCACACCATCGTCCATGCCCGGGACAACCGGGAGTCCGCCCGTTTCTTCACCGAGATCGTGGGCCTGGACATCACCTCGGAGTGGGGCCCGTTCGTGGCCGTCGCCCTGGGCAACGGCGTCACGCTGGACTTCGCCACCGTTCCCGAGGACAAGATCACCCCGCAGCACTACGCGTTCCTGGTCTCCGAGGAGGAGTTCGACGCCGCGTACGCGCGCATCACCGAACGCGGCATAGAGCACTACGCCGACCCGCACCGGAAGCACCCCGGCACCATCAACCACAACGATGGCGGGAAGGGCGTGTACTTCATGGATCCGGTCGGACACGCCATGGAACTGCTCACCGTTCCCTACGGCGGATGGCCCACCGCGTAGGCGACCGGGCCCCGCGGCCGGCGGTGGCCGGCCGCGGGGTGTCCAGGGGCGGGTGCGGTGTTTCCGGGGGCCGATTCGGTGGCCGCGGACCCTCCGGGTGAGGATGGACCCCATGGTGTGGACGTGTGGGTCGATGGGACGGGCCGAGGCCGGGCCGCAGGGGGCCGGTCGCCGGGCCGGTGAAGGGACGGTCCGGTGAGCAAACCGCTGTACCAGCTGAAGGCCGAGTTCTTCAAGACGCTCGGCCATCCGGCCCGCATCCGCGTGCTGGAACTGCTCAGCGAACGCGAGCACGCGGTCGCGGAGATGCTGCCCGAGGTGGGCATCGAGCCCGCCCACCTCTCCCAGCAACTTGCCGTGCTGCGCCGCGCCAACCTGGTCAGGACCCGCAAGGAAGGCTCGAACGTCTACTACTCGCTGACCAGCCCGCACGTGGCCGAGCTGCTGCGGGTGGCGCGGACGATCCTGTCCGGGGTCCTCGCCGAGCAGGCCGGGCTCCTCGCCGATCTCCAGGCCGCCCAGGGCGAGCCGCCCCGGCGCGCCTGACCTCGCTCCCCGCGGCCGTCACTCGCCGGGCGCCACCGTCCGCGCGACGATGCGGGCCGCTTCCTCGACGAGCGCCTCGTCCACCGGTGCCGTCCGGTCGGGCTTGGTCGACAGGACGGCGAGGACGACGGGCGTGCCCCGGGTCGTCCAGGCCACGCCGACGTCGTGGGCGCTCGCGTAGTCGCCGGTGCCGGTCTTGTCGGCGACGGTCCAGCCACCGGGCAGCCCGGCGCGGAACCTGTGGGCGCTGGTGGTGTTGCCCTTCAGCCAGGTGACCAACCGCTCGCGGTCGGGGGTGGGCAGGGCCCGGCCGAGGGTCAGCCGCTCGACGCTCGTGCCGACGGCCTCGGGCGTCGTGGTGTCCCGCGGGTCCCCCGGGATCGCCGTGTTCAGCTCCGGCTCCCACCGGTCGAGCCGGCTCACCTCGTCGTCGAGCGAGCGGAAGAACCGGGTGAGACCGCCGGGACCGTTCAGCTCGCGCAGCAGGAGATTGCCGGCCGTGTTGTCGCTGTACTGGATCGCCGCCGCGCACAGGTCGGCCACGGTCATGCCGGTGGCCTGGTTCTCCTGCGTGCGCGGCGAGTTGGGCAACACGTCGTGCGGCGGATAGTGGATCACCCTGTCCAGCGGCGCGCGGCGCGCCTCGTCGCGCAGCACGGCGGCCGCCGCGAACGCCTTGAACACCGAGCACATCGCGAACCGCTCCCCCGCCCGGTGGGCGAGCACCTGCCCGGTGCGGACGTTGCGCGCGTACACACCGAGCCGGGCGCCGTAGCGTGCCTCCAGGTCGCCCCACTCGTCGGCGGAAGGGGCGCCCGGTGCGGCGACGGCTCTGCCTGCCGACGCCGCGACGGCGCCGGAGGTGAGGGCGAGTCCGGCCTTCAACAGGCCACGGCGTGCGAGCGGTCGGAAACCGGTCATGGTGAAGTCCTCCCAGGGCAGGCCTTGTCGGCTGGGGTGATCCGTGGGGAACAGCGAAACAGCGGGAAGGCACTCATGTCCAAGAGTGAACCGGGCATGTTCCATGCCTTGTTGATTCGCCACGGCGACCGCGCCCGCACGTGCACGAGGACGTGCGGTGCCTGGGGGTCGTGGCACGCGGCCGGTGGCGGCATCGCCGCCCTGGCCGCCGTGGGCGCCGCGGCGATCTCACCCAGAGCACGCACCTCACCGTGAAGGCCACGGGGCATCGGCGTCGCGGGCGCCCCGTCGGGCGACCTGGACGAGACGTACGCGCGGGCGGGCGCGGCGGCGCCGGCCGCTGACGCGCGCCGGGGACGCCGTACGCCCCTGTCCCTCTGTGCGGACGCCGATGTCCGGGCCCGTCCAGCAGGGGCCCGGACATCGGCTCAGTGGTCCGGCCGGATCGAATGGACCCGGCCGGACCGATGGGGTCAGGCGATGTCGAACCGGTCCAGGTTCATGACCTTGTCCCACGCGGAGACGAAGTCCTTCACGAACTTCTCCTTCGCGTCGTCGCTCGCGTAGACCTCGGCGAGAGCGCGCAGCTCGGAGTTGGAACCGAAGACCAGGTCGGCACGGCTGCCGGACCACTTCAGCTCGCCCGTCGCGGCGTCGCGGCCCTCGAAGGTGGTCTGGTCCTCGGAGGTCGCCTTCCAGGTCGTGCCCATGTCGAGCAGGTTGACGAAGAAGTCGTTCGTGAGGACGCCGGGTGTCTCGGTGAGGACACCGAGCTGCTGGGACTGGGCGTGGTTGGCGCCGAGCACGCGCAGGCCGCCGATGAGCACGGTCAGCTCGGGGGCGCTGAGGGTGAGCAGGTTGGCGCGGTCGAGCAGCAGGTACTCGGCCGGCAGCCGGTTGCTCTTGCCGAGGTAGTTGCGGAAGCCGTCCGCGGTCGGCTCCAGCGCCTCGAAGGACTCGGTGTCGGTGTGCTCCTCGCCGGCGTCCACCCGGCCCGGCGTGAACGGCACCCGGACCTCGAAGCCGCCGTCCTTGGCCGCCTTCTCGACCGCGGCGACACCGCCGAGGACGATCAGGTCCGCCAGCGAGACCTTCTTGGCACCCGAGGAGGCGTTGAAGTCCTGCTGGACGCCTTCGAGAGTGCGCAGCACCTGGGCCAGCTCGTCGGGCTGGTTGACCTCCCAGCCGCGCTGCGGGGCGAGGCGGATGCGGGCGCCGTTGGCGCCGCCGCGCTTGTCGCTGCCGCGGAAGGTGGACGCGGAGGCCCATGCGGTGGTGACCAGCTGGCCGACGCTGAGACCGGAGTCGAGCAGCTTGCCCTTGAGCGCCGCGATGTCCGCGTCGTCGATCAGCTCGCCCTCGCGCTCCGGCAGCGGGTCCTGCCAGACCAGGGTCTCCTCCGGGACCTCGGGGCCGAGGTACAGCGACTTCGGGCCCATGTCGCGGTGGGTGAGCTTGTACCAGGCGCGGGCGAAGGCGTCGGCGAACTCCTGCGGGTTCTCGTGGAACCGGCGGGAGATGGGCTCGTAGATCGGGTCGAAGCGCAGGGAGAGGTCCGTGGTGAGCATCGTGGGCAGACGCTTCTTGGACGGGTCCTGCGGGTCGGGGATCGTGGGCTCGGCGTCCTTGGCGACCCACTGCTTGGCGCCGGCCGGGGACTCGGTCAGCTCCCACTCGTAGCCGAACAGGTTGTCGAAGAAGCCGTTGCCCCACCGGGTCGGGGTGGACGTCCAGGTGACCTCAAGGCCGGACCCGATGGCGTCCCGGCCCTTGCCGGTGCCGTAGGTGCTCCTCCAGCCCAGGCCCTGCTCCTCCAGGCCGGCGGCCTCGGGGTCGAGTCCGACGTGGTCGGCGGGGCCGGCGCCGTGGGTCTTGCCGAAGGTGTGGCCGCCGGCGATCAGGGCGACGGTCTCCTCGTCGTTCATCGCCATGCGGCGGAACGTCTCGCGGATGTCGCGGGCCGCGGCCAGCGGGTCCGGGTTGCCGTTCGGGCCCTCCGGGTTGACGTAGATCAGGCCCATCTGGACGGCACCGAGCGGGTTCTCCAGCTCGCGGTCGCCGGTGTAGCGGCGGTCGTCGAGCCAGGTGGTCTCGGGACCCCAGTAGACGTCCTCCTCCGGCTCCCACACGTCCACGCGGCCGCCGCCGAAGCCGAAGGTCTGGAAGCCCATGGACTCCAGCGCCACGTTGCCGGCGAGGACCATCAGGTCGCCCCAGGAGATCTTCTGGCCGTACTTCTTCTTGACCGGCCACAGCAGACGGCGGGCCTTGTCCAGGTTGACGTTGTCGGGCCAGCTGTTCAGCGGGGCGAAGCGCTGCTGGCCGTGGCCGGCGCCGCCGCGGCCGTCGCTGATGCGGTAGGTGCCGGCGGCGTGCCAGGCCATGCGGATGATCAGACCGCCATAGTGACCGAAGTCGGCGGGCCACCAGTCCTGCGAGGTGGTGAGCACCTCCTCGATGTCCCGCTTCACCGCCGGAAGGTCGAGGCTCCGGAACGCCTCGGCATAGTCGAATTCCTCGCCCAGCGGATTGGCCGCGGGCGGGTTCTTCGCGAGGATCTTCAGGTTGAGCCGGTCCGGCCACCACTGACGGTTGCCACCGCCCTGGGTCGGGTGTGCGGCCCGGTCGTGAACGACGGGGCAGCCACCGCTCCCCTCCTCCGACTTCGCGTCTGTGACGATCGCGTCGTGGTTCTCAGTCATGGCAATCCTTCCGAACTAAGCGGAACCAGTGCTCAGGAACTGCGGCCGGTGGAACAGTCGGGGCACAAGCCCCAGTAGACGACCTCGGCTTCGTCGATCGCAAAGCCCCAGTCGTTCGCCGCGGTCAGGCAGGGCGCTTCGCCGACGGCACAGTCGACGTCGACGACGGCCCCGCACGACCGGCACACGATGTGGTGATGGTTGTCGCCCACGCGCCCCTCGAACCGGGCCGGGTGGCCGGCCGGCTCGATGCGGCGCACGAGACCCGCCGCGGTCAGCGCGTGCAAAGCCTCGTAGACGGCTTGCAGGGATATATGGCCCACGCGGTCACGGACCCCGGAGGCGATCGCCTCGACGCCGAGGTGGTCGCCGTCCCGGACCGTCTCCAGCAGCGCGACGCGAGCCGCCGTCACGCGCAGGCCGGCACCGCGGAGCTCCTCGGCGGTGGTCGGAGTCGGGGAGGCGGTCATGGAGCCGAACCTACTCTCATAAACACGAGGGGTTCAAGAAAACGAACGATGCAATTCTGGTCTTCTGCCGGTGTACGGCTCTCACCTCTGCGGACGCATCATGTGCCCCACCCCACTCTCCCCGGACACGGCGAGCCGAACCGTCCACCGATCGGGTGAGAGGCGTTTTACGTGATGTCGCCGGGCCGATTCCGACGGTGCGTGATCGTCCGGAGGCTTCGGCGGGGCTGCGGCCGCGGACAGGCCACCGGGGAACCGGTGGCCTCACCTCCCGGCCGTCCCGGCCGGACGCCATGTCCGCCCGCCTGGCGGAGTGACCGCCCACTTGCCGATGCGTCGGCCTACTGGAGGACGTTGACGGCGCGGGCCACCACAAGGGCGACGGTCACCAGGGAGACCGAGGACTGCAGCATCATCAGCATCTTGGACCACCTGGACAGGGGCATCACATCGGTCGGGCTGAAGGCGGTGGCGTTGGTGAACGAGAGGTACAGGTAGTCGAGGAACTCGGGTTCCCAGTCCGGGGGCGCCGTTTCCGGGCTCTGCATCTGGACGAAGAGGAAGTCGGCGTACTGCCGCTGCCCGCGCACCCGGGCCATCGGTCCGCCGCGGTCCGACTCCCAGTACCACAGGGCGAAGACGATGACGTTGGTGAACCAGATGACGGCGCCGGCCCGCAGCAGCGGCACCGCGTCCCGGCCGCCGACGCCCTGCACCAGGTCCCACACCAGCCGGGCCGCCGACCAGCCGTTGGCCAGGCTGATGACCCCGATCAGGGCCAGCCCCAGCCACCGCCACCACACCGTGCTGGGCTCGACCCGCCGGGGGTTGCCCGCCACCAGGGCGGCGAGCAGGACCAGTTCGAGCACCGGCAGGACCCAGACGGGCCGCAGGAGAACGAGTCGGTGCGGCAGCACCAGTTGCAGCGCGACCGCCGCCAGCATGACGGTGGTCACGGCCCAGCGCGTCTCGCCCCGGGTCGCCCGGCGCCACGCCGGAACCAGTTCGCGTTCGCCGCTCTGCAGCAGCCGTTCGATCCTGGCCAGGCGGCCTTCGGCATCGTCCTTGTCCTCGCTCATGCGGGCCATTGTCCCGGGCCCGCCGCCGCCTGCGGCGGCGGTGGCGGTGGCGGTGGCGGTGGCGGTGGCGGTGGCGGTGGCGGTGGCGGTGGCGGTGGCGGTGGCGGTGGCGGCCGGGAGGGTACGACGTCCTCGTCAGACGGATCGCTCGTCGTGGCGCACCCGTTCGCCCTGCGCGGTCCGGATCGGACCGACGGGGAGCACGGTGCGCCCGTGCGTCTCGTTGATGACGATGGCCGCCGAGGCGTACCAGGCGGCGAGCCCCGTGAAGATGCCGAACCAGCCGCCCACCTCGGTCATGGCGTACCCGGCGCCGCCCTGGAACGACCCGATGGCCAGGAAGAGGAAGGTCAGGGTCAGCAGCACGAACACCGCGAGCACGGGGAGACTGACGCGCAGGGCGCCCACGGTCATGTAGGCGGTGAAGATCGCCCACCCGAGCAGGAACAGGCCCAGCGCGTTGTGCGCGTCACCGGCGAGCGCCACGCGCGGCGCGATCCACCAGTAGGACAGCCAGAAGGCGGCGAAGGAGACGAACGCCGTCGCGCCGAAGGTGTTGCCCCGGCGGAACTCCATGAGTCCCGCGGCGAACTGGGCGAGACCCCCGTAGAACGCGGCGAGGCCCAGAGCCGGCAGGATACCCGCGGTCTCCTTCAGCAGGTTGGTGTTGACGATCGACAGCAGCAGGGTCGTCAGGGCGAAGGCTGCCAGGCCCAAGGGGGCGGGATCGGCCCAGGCCGACGCGCGCGGAGCCGCCTCGTGCGGCGCTCCCCCGGGCGGGACCGCCCCCGGCGGCGGCTGCTCCGGGTGAAGGCTCCTCGTGTCCTCGTTCATAACCGGCATCCCTTCGACCAATGGTCAGCAGGGCCGGAGGCCCTTGCTCGCCGAGCCCGCAAACATGCTGGTCAGAGCCCCCGAGGCGGGCTGTGACGCTCACGCGCCACGTAAATGCACCTGTACAGAATGTACCCATTCAGCTCGATTCCTCGCATTTGCCGTCTGCGTGGATTCGCCACCGGCGGCGCTCCCCTTCGCCGGCTGGGTGGGGGTGGAGCAGGGTGCGGTGCGGCGCGACCCGGCTCCTCCCACTCGGCCGACTCGGCGCGGCGCGGCCCGGCCCGGCCCTGCTCGGCTGATCGCCTGGCCGCCGGGGGCGCACAGCGGTCGACGCGGCCCTCTTCGGCGGCGCCTTCTTCCGCGGCCACCGTCCCCGCCCTAGGGTGAGCCGTCATGTTCCTCTGCCCCGAAGGAAACTGACGGTGCGTAACGTCCTTGGTCTTCGCCGCCTCGCGGTCTGCGCGGCCGCTCTGCTGCTGTCGGGCGGTACGGCCGCGACGGCCTCCGCGAACGGCGCGACGGCCGGGCCGAACCCGGTCGCCGCCCGGCTCGACGCCTATTGGACAGCGGCCCGTATGACGGCCGCGCTGCCCGCCGACACGGCGACGGGCGCCGCGGCGGGCCCGGCCCCCACCCCCGCGGTGGACGGCCCCCGCCCCGGCGAGTACATTCCGCCCAGCCGGAGCTTCGACGGCATCCCGCAGGCCGGCACCTTCTTCTGGACCGATGCCCAGGGCACCGGCCGTACGTGCAGCGGCTCCGTCGTCCGCAGCCCCGGCCACGACCTGGTCCTCAGCGCGGGCCACTGCCTGAAGGGCTACTCCGGCACCGCCCCGCAGCGCCGCCTGGCCTTCGTTCCCGGATACCACGACGGGGTCAAGCCCTACGGGATCTTCCCCGTCAGGGCGAACGGCGTCTACGTCCCGCAGCAGTACTACGACCTGGGTGAACACACGGGCGCCGCATACGACTTCGGCTTCGCGGTCACCGAACCCGACCAGGACGGCACGCCGTTGCAGGACGCGGTCGGCGGGGTGCTGCTGCTCACCGGGACGGGGTACTACCACGCGCCGGTACGGATGATCGGCTATCCGGCGGGGGCGGAGAAACCGCTGGAGTGCTGGAGCCGGACCACGAGGTGGACCAGCGACGATCCGGCCGACCCGGGAACCTTCGCGCGCATCGCCTGTGACGCCTTCGTCGGCGGCACGAGCGGCGGCCCCATGCTCGTGCCGTGGCCCGGCGGTTGGGCGGTGGTCGGGGTGATCGGCGGGTACCACACGGGTGGCGACACACCGCAGGTCTCGTACAGCGCGTACTTCGGCGCCGCCGTGCGCGCGTTGTACGGCGCCGCGGTCACGGGGGCCCCGCCTGCGGGGGTGGGAGGCGCGCGGGAGTGACGGGACGCGGGGTGTGCCCCGGAGGTCCCGGAATCCCCTACGGATACCCCGAGGGGAAAGACCGGGGCCGGTCCCTGATGTACGGGTGGTGACGAGCCGTCACTCTTGGACCATGACCGATTCACACCCGCGCGTCCGCCGGGGGATCACGGGGCTCCGGACGTTCCTCGCCTGCGTGATCGCCGCACTCTGCGCTCTCGCGGCGGCCCTGCCGGCCGGTGCCGCCGCCGCACCCGCGGCCGGCGCCTCCGCCGCACCACCGGCACAGCGCTTGGCGCCGCCCTCCCCGACGGGACCGCACCTGACCTACCTGGACGGTTCACTGATGCCGGCGGCCCGGCATGGTCCCGACCGGCCGTTCCCCATCGCCACCGCCCTGAGCTCCTTGAGCGAATCCCGCGCCAGCTGGACCAGCGGACGCGTCTCGTCGGCGGTGATCCAGCGCTCGAAGGCCACCTTGAAGACGGCGACGCCGGTCTCGGCGGTGAGGCTGGCGGCCGGCTCGGGGACACCGCGCCCTCGGAGGGTTTCGGTGAGGGCGGTGGCGAGGGAGGCGAGTTTGATCAGTTCGCGCTCACGGAGTTCCGCGTTCGCGGAGATCACGGCATGGCGCTTGCGCGCGAACTCGCGCCGCTCCTCGAAGACCGCGCAGACCGCGTCCAGGCCCAGCGCCACCGCGTCGATCGGCGCGGTGGACGGCGGGGCGTCGGCGACCGCCCCCGCGAACAGCTGCTCAAGTTCGACGGCGCCCGCGAACAGGACCTCGCGCTTGTCGGCGTAGTGCCGGAAGAACGTGCGCTCGGTGAGTCCGGCGCTCTTGGCGATCTCCGCCACGGTGGTCTGCTCGAACCCGCGCTCGCCGTACAGGTCCAGCGCCGCCTTCGCCAGGCGCTCGCGCGTGTTCGGCTCCCATCTGCCCATGACCCGCATCCTACGCGATGACATCGACTGACATCAGTGCTAGCGTCGATGTCAGTAACTGACATCAAACTGTCTGGGGATCTCTCATGCGCATCTTCGTGACCGGGGCGTCGGGCTGGATCGGTTCGGCCGTCGTTCCGGAACTCATCGGCGCGGGTCATCAGGCCGTGGGCCTGGCCCGTTCCGACGCCTCCGCCGACGCGCTCACCGCGGTCGGCGCGGAGGTCGTCCGCGGCAGCCTGGACGATCTCGACGTGCTCGGTGCCGCGGCCGCCGATTCGGACGGGGTGATCCACCTCGCCTTCAAGCACGACGTGGCCTTCTCCGGCGGCTTCCAGAGCGCCGCGGAGGCCGACCGCAGGGCGGTCGACGTCCTCACGGAGGCGCTCACCGGCAGCGACCGCCCCTTCGTCCTCGCGTCCGGCCTGGCCGGGCTCGCGCCGGGGCGGGTGGCGACGGAGCGGGACATGCCGGTGACCGAGGGCGACTCGCCCATCCTGATCCGGGGGATCACCGCGCAGGCCGTGCTCGCGTCCGCGGAGCGCGGTGTGCGCTCGTCCGTGGTGCGGCTCTCCCCCACCTGCCACGGCGACGGGGACAACGGCTTCATCGCCTCCCTCGTCGGCATCGCGCGGGAGAAAGGCGTCTCCGGTTACCCCGGCGACGGTGCCAACCGGTGGCCTGCCGTCCATCGGCTGGACGCGGCGCGGCTGTTCCGTCTCGCGGTCGAGAAGGCCCCGGCCGGCACGGTGCTGCACGGGGCAGCCGAGGAGGGCCTGCCGCTCCGCGAGATCGCCGAGGTGATCGGCCGCCGGCTGAACCTGCCGACGGCCTCGATCGGTTCCGAGGACCTGGCCGGGCACTTCGGCTGGATGAGCGGCTTCGTCGGCCTCGACGCCGCCGCGTCGAGCGCCGCCACCCGCACCCTGCTCGGCTGGGAGCCGACCGGGCCCGGCCTCCTCGCCGATCTGGCGGAGGGCCACTACTTCAGGGCCGCGGAGGAGAAAGCCGTCTGACCGCGCGGGCATCGGGCTCGGGCCGCCGGCCGGACCCCGTGCACATCCCCTTTGCGGGAGCGGGGTTCGGGGGCCAGGGCTCCCCCGTGCTCGGCACGTCCGTGCGCACCGAGGCCCGTGCTCTCCTCGCGCCGCCGAGGGCGCGGGTCCATGACGTGAGTGCGGCGGTCCGGGAGGAGGGGGGCCGGTTCGCCCCGGGCTGCGGCGTCCGCCGGCGGACCGGGCCGCACGTGCCCGGAAACTCCTAGCGGAGTGACGTGGTGGGCGCGCCGAACCACCTCGGCAGTGTGGCGGCGAGGTCCGAGGGGTCCTCGCCGGCCCAGACCACGTGGCCGTCGGGCCTGAGGAGTACGGCGGGGACGTCCAGTTCGTCGCTGCCGTCGACGACATGGTCGACCCGGTCCGCCCAGCCGGTCGCCGAGAGGCCCCCGGTCCGGTCGAGCAGCAGACCGCGGCCCTGGTGCAGAAGCCCGTACAGGCGCCCCCGCTTCAGGGGCATGTCCGGCAGGCGGCGGCCGAGCAGGTCGTGGCCGTCGCCGACGTCGTAGCGGATGCCGGTCGCGATGATCTTCTCCGTCAGACGGCGGCTCACCTCCTCGATGTCCATCAGTTCCGCCAGCAGCCGGCGCACCGCCCGGGCTCCCGGTTCGAGGGAGACCAGTTCCATCTGGGCCCGGGTGTTGTCGAGCACGTCGGCGGCGACGGGGTGGCGTTCGCGGTGATAGGTGTCGAGGAGCCCCCGCGGCGCCCAGCCGGCGATTTCGGCCGCCAGTTTCCAGCCGAGGTTGAACGCGTCCTGGATGCCGAGGTTGAGCCCCTGTCCGCCTATCGGCGGGTGGACGTGCGCCGCGTCGCCGGCCAGCAGGACCCGGCCGACCCGGTAGCGCTCGGCCTGCCGGGTGCCGTCGCCGAAGCGGGAGAGCCAGCGCGGCGCGTGGATGCCGAAGTCGGTGCCGGCCACCGCCCGCAACCGCTGTCGTACCTCTTCGAGGGTCGGCGGGACGGCGCGGTCCTCGGCCACCGCGTCGGCCGGTACGACGAAGCGGTACACGCCCTCCCCGAGCGGTCCGACGCCGAACCGCAGCTGGGTCCGTCGGACCTCGGTCACCACGTCGGCCACCTCCTGCGGCAAGGCCGTCAGCCGCGCCTCGCCGAGCAGCGTGTCGGCCCGGGACGGCTCGCCCGGGAAGCCGACGCCGAGCAGCTTGCGCACCGTACTGCGGCCGCCGTCGCAGCCGACGAGGTAGCGCGAGCGCAGCCGTGTGCCGTCCGCCAGTTCGACGGTGACCCCGTCCTCGTCCTGGCTCAGCCCGGCCAGTTCGCGGCCGCGGCGGAGCTCGGCGCCCAGTTCCCCGGCGTGCTCGGCCAGCAGACGGTCGGTGACGGGTTGCGGGATGCCGAGGACGTACCCGTGCGCGGTGTCCAGCCCCCGCGGCGTCGGCTTGGGGATGCCGGCGAAGAAACCGCCGAGCGGGTGCTTCTCGCCCCGCTGGAGGAAGCGTGCCAGGAGGCCGCGCTGGTCCAGCACCTCGATGCTGCGCGCGTGCAGGCCGAGCGCCCGTACGATCTTGGTCGGCTCCGTCTCCTTCTCCAGCACGACGGTGTGGACGCCGTGCAGGCGTAGCTCGGCGGCCAGCATCAGGCCGGTCGGCCCGCCGCCCGCGATGATCACGTCGATCATGAGAGTCCCTCACGTACCCAGGCGCCCCACCAGCGGTTCGCCGTCCAGGCCGGAGATTGTGCGGGACGGGAGGGGGCTTGCCGCAAGGCCCCCCACCGGCTATACGTTGAGAGTGGCAGGGAGTGCGCGCTCCTTGCCTTTTCCATGGACGTACAGCCGTACGAGTGACGTCCCTTCGGGTGAACTCCGGCCAGGGAGAAGCGTCATGGCCGGGCCCGTGACGCCGAACCGCGGCCTTCCGCGCCAAGGCGCTCGCGCGGGCGCATCGGCGGGACGCTCTGTCAACATGGCGGACCGTAACGAGGCGGCGGGGTCGTGGTTCCGCGATAAACGGGAGGCATGAGACCGTTCCGCATCCAGTCCTGGGCCACCGCCGTGCTGCTCGCGGGCGCCTGCACCCTCGCCGGTCCCGCCGCCGCGCCTGCGGCGCCGAACAGGGCGGCCCTGGACTACGTGGCCCTCGGGGACTCCTACTCGGCCGGCGTCGGCGCCGGCGACTACCTCACCGAGGGCGCGAACTGTCTGCGCAGCAGCCGGGCCTACCCCGCGCTGTGGGCCGCGGCCCACGCCTCGTCCTTCGCCTTCGCCGCCTGCAACGGCGCCAAGACCGGGGACGTGCTGACCAAGCAGCTCGGCGCGCTGAGCGGCCGTACCGACCTGGTCAGCATCACCGCCGGCGGCAGTGACGCGAGCTGGGCCAAGGTGATGGGGCTGTGCGCGCTGCCCGGCACCACCGGGTGCCTCAGCGCCATCGCCACCGCGCGCGACTACGTCGACAAGACGCTGCCGGCGAACCTGGACCGGCTCTACGCGGCCATCAGCAGCAAGGCGCCGGCCGCCCGCGTCGTGGTGCTCGGGTATCCGCACTTCTACCAGCTCCACGGCAGCTGCTCGCGCGGCCTCGAAGACTCGGAGCGGGCCGCGCTCAACGCGGCGATCGACCACCTGGACGGCATGATCGCCCGGCACGCCACCGGCCACGGGTTCGCGTTCGCCGACGCCCGGACCGCGTTCACCGGGCACGAGATCTGTTCTGCGGGGCCGTGGCTGCGCAGCGTCGAGGTGCTGGACCTCACGGAGTCGTACCACCCCAACGCCTCCGGGCAGTCCCTCGGCTACCTGCCCCTCTTCACCCGCGCGGCCTGAACCGGGCCACCCGGAGGCGCCGCAGGCCCCACGTGGGCCCCGGGGCCCACAGGAACCACCAGCGCCCCCGCGGCACCGGCGGCCTCAGCGGTCGTCCGCCGCCCGGTCCGGGCGGCCGCGGCCGGCTCCGAAGCCGGTCTCGTGGTCCCAGACATGGGTGCAGGTCGGGCACTGGAGGTGGAGCATGCTGCCGGTGTTCGACAGCAGGTAGCGCCAGTGCCGGGTGCACCTGCGGCGTTCCTCGCAGGTGGCGCAGCCGCGGTGGTCCGCGCAGTTGGGGCAGGTCACCCAGGCGCGACGGCCGATGTCCGCCTGGGGATCAAGCGGTAGCACGGCCGTCTCCGCGCTCGGGCAGCACACCGGCGGCCGCCAGCTCGTCGTAGATGCGCTGCTGCTCCGCGTCGAGGCCGGAGTAGAGCAGTTCGTGCGCGGCGTCCTCGTCCCGCAGCGCCTTGACGGGGTCCCACGTGGGACCGACGGCGTCCATGACGTGGGCGCGCCGGAGCATCTCGTGGGCGGTGAGGTCGACGGAGAACTCGACCGGCTGGGCGGGCTGGGCGGGCTGGGTGGGGTCATACGCGGACATACACACGAACTTAGGTAGCCCTTCCCTACGACGGCAAGGGCGGGTGGGGGACATCACAGGCGGGACGCCGCTGATCACAGGCCGACGGTCGCCCTGCGCTGCGCCTGCTCGTACTCCGCGAGCGGCTCGCCGCCGGTGTTCCACGGCCAGAAGGTGACGATGCCTCCCAGGGCCTCGAAGGCCGGCGCGGCGTCGCGGCGGCGGTCGGCGGCCATCAGGGCGTAGGCAAGCAGGTTGAGGTCGGCGAGTGCCCTGGCGTGGCGCAGGAATCCCGGCTGGGGCCAGGTGTGGGCCACTCGGTCGAGGGCCTGGGCGGCCATGGCGTGGGACCAGTGGTTGCGGGCCACCAGGGCCTCGAATCCGCCCCGGCCGAGGACGGAGTGGTACTGCAGGACCTGGGCGGTGAGTTCGATGCCGGCGCAGGGCGCGTTCGCGGGCATGCGGGCGGCCAGGCTGTCCACGAAATCCAGCACCTGGATGCGTGAGCCGCCCTCCTCGGGGCTGAGGTAGCCGAGCATGCTGAGGTAGGCCTCGCGGTTCCAGCGGTCGCGGGCGAGCACCTCGTTCCACACGCCGAACGCCTGGGGCTGCTCCCAGCGCTGGAGGCGGGCCACCGCCAGCAGGGCGACCCAGGGGGTGGGGTCGTCCGGGGCGAGTTCGGCGGCCCGCAGACAGAGGTCGGTGGCCTCGGAGGCGTCCTCCGGGCGGCCCTGGGCGCGGGCGTCGGCCACCTGGGTCCAGGCGTGCAGCACGAGCGCGTCGGCGCTGCGCGGCTCGCGCGCGACCCAGGAGCGGGGCAGGTGTGACTCCGTCAGAAAGCCCGCGAGGACGTCGATCCGGTGGGTTCGGCGGTCCCAGTCGCCCGGGTCCTGGTCGAGGAGGCGGGTGATCTGCGCCGCGCACAGGTCCGTCGTCGCGATCGTGCCCGTCCTGGTCGTCGCCCTCAGGGACTTGAGAAGTCTGCCCAGCTCCTGATCGTCCAACTCCGGGGCCAGACGCGTTCTTCGGCGGCGACTTGAAAGAAAAGCCATGCAGGGAGGCTAGGGGCGTCCGCCGATCGCACAAGTCCTTCGCCAAGATCGTTATGGTTTCACCTGCTTACCCGGGGTTACTTCTCCCTTCGCCCGGCGTACCGCGGTCCGGACGTCCGCCCCCGGCGCGGCCCGCCTTCCGCACGGCCGCCGCGGGTGGCCGCTCGCGCAGGGCGCCGTACGCGATGAAGTACGCGGGCAACCGCCGCAGCCGCCGTGACCCGGCGAGCAGACGGGCGACCCGCCGGGCCCGGTCCGCGTCGCCGAGCGGCGGCCGGCCCTCAAGCACGGGGCGGATGACGCGGGCGTGGGCCAGCCGCTGGAGCGCCTGCGTGGCGACCGTGGTGGGCCGGCGGCGGCGCTGCACCCCGCGCAGGTCGCGCTCGCGCACGGCGTTCCGGCGCAGCGGTCCGGCGAGATGGCGGGCGGTGGCCACGGCGTCCTGGACCGCGAGGTTGATGCCGATACCGAAGACCGGCGACATGGCGTGGGCCGCGTCGCCGATGCACAGCAGTCCGGGGCGGTGCCAGCGGCGCAGCCGGTCCAGGCGTACGTCGAGGAGTTTGACCTCGTCCCAGGAGCGCAGGGCGTCGGCGCGGTCGGCGAGCCAGGGCACGGCGGCGGTGAACTCGGCGCGGAACCGGTCGAGTCCGGCGGCGCGGCGGCTGCCGTCGGTGCCCTTGGGGATGAGCGCGGCGCACTGCCAGTAGTCGCCGCGGTCGATCATCGCGGCGAGGAAGCGGTCGCCCGCGCCGCCGACCAGTCCGCGTGGATCGCCCTCGCGGCGCGGCAGCCGGAACCACCAGGCGTCCATCGGGCAGTCGAAGCCGCGCAGTCCGAGTTCGGGCCGGGTGCGGGCGAGCGAGCCGCGGCCGTCGCAGGCGACGGTGAGCGGGGCGCGCAGCTCGCCGGTGCGGCCGTCGCCGGTGCGGTAGCGCACCCCGGCGACCCGGCCCGCCTCGGTCAGGAAGCCGGTCGCCTCCGTGTTCATCCGCAGGCGGAAGGAGGGTTCGCGGCGGGCCTCGTCGGCGAGCAGGTCGAGGAGGTCCCACTGGGGGACCATCGCCATGTAGTCGTAGGGGCCGCGCAGCACCGACAGGTCGGCGACGGTGACCTGCGGGCGGCCGGCGTCGACGGGCAACCGGACGGTGCGCACCCGGCGCTGCGGCAGCCGGGCGAACCGCTCGGCCAGGCCCAGCTCGTCCAGCAGGGCCAGGGTGGAGGGGTGGACGGTGTCGCCGCGGAAGTCGCGCAGGAAGTCGGCGTGTTTCTCCAGCACCGTCACCTCGACGCCGGAGCGGGCCAGCAGCAGCGCGAGCACCATGCCCGCGGGGCCGCCGCCCACCACACAGCACGTGGTCCTCTCCACCGTGTCCATCGCGGTCCTGCCCTTCGCCGGAGCAGTGATTCATCGATCGACGAACAGCCGTCTCCACTGTACTCGTCGACCCGGGCTCACACCCCCGCCACGGCGGGCGGCCGGTCCCGGTGGATCGGCGCCCGCCCGCCGGTCAGCGGGGTGCCGGTGCCGCCCCGCCGGGCGGCCACGATCTCCGCCGCGATCGACAGGGCGGTCTCCTCGGGCGTACGGGCGCCCAGGTCGAGGCCGATCGGCGAGCGCAGCCTGGCCAGTTGCCGCTCGCTCACGCCCTCCGCGCGCAGCCGCCGCTCCCGGTCCTCGTGGGTGCGCCGCGAGCCCATCGCGCCGACGAACGCCACCGGCATGCCGAGGGCCACCTTGAGCAGCGGTACGTCGAACTTCGCGTCGTGGGTGAGCACGCACAGCACGGTCCGCGCGTCGGTCGCGGTGCGCCGCAGATAGCGGTGCGGCCAGTCGACCACCACCTCGTCGGCGTCGGGGAAGCGGGCCGGCGTGGCGAAGACGGGACGGGCGTCGCAGACGGTCACATGGTGGCCGAGGAACTTGCCGGCCCGCGCCAGCGCCGCGGCGAAGTCCACCGCCCCGAAGATGATCATCCGCGGGGGCGGCACGTCGGACTCGACCAGCAGGGTGAGGCCACCGGGGCAGTGCGAGCCGTCCGCGGAGATCTCCACCGTGCCGGTGCGGCCCGCCTCCAGCAGGGCCCCCGCCTCGGCCACCGCCGTCCGGTCGAGGTCGGCGTGGCCGCCGAGCGTGCCCTCGTGCGCGCCGTCGGGGTGCACCAGCAGGGCCCGGCCCAGGAGGTCGTCGGGGCCGCGGGCGACCCGCGCGAGGGCCGCCGGCGCTCCCCCGGCGGCGAGCGCGAGGGCCGCGGCGAGGACCGGCCTGGCGGGCGCCTGCGCGCCCACCGGCGTGACCAGGACGTCGATCACGCCGCCGCAGGTCAGCCCCACGGCGAAGGCGTCCTCGTCGCTGTACCCGAACCGCTCGACCACGCTCCGCCCGCTCTCCAGCGCCGCCTGGCACAGGTCGTAGACCGCGCCCTCGACACAGCCGCCGGAGACCGAGCCGATGACGGTGCCCGCGCGGTCGACGGCGAGGGCGGCACCGGGCTCACGCGGGGCGCTGCCACCGACGGACACCACGGTGGCGACGGCGAACTCCCTTCCCTCGTCCACCCATCGGGCCAGCTCCGCGGCCAGGTCAAGCATCCGGCGCTCCCGCCGCGAGCACGCGGTCCGGGCTGATCGGCAGCCGGCGGTGGCGGGTGCCGGTCGCGTGCCATACGGCGTTGGCGACGGCGGCCACGGCGCCCACGATGCCGATCTCGCCGATGCCCTTGATGCCGACCGGGTCGTCGGGGTCCGGGTCCTCGATCCAGTCGGCCTCGATGCGCGGCACGTCGGCGTGGGTGGCCACGTGGTAGCCGGCGAGGTCGGCGCCGACGAGGCCGCCCGAGGCGCGGTCGCGCAGCGCCTCCTCGTGCAGGGCCATCGAGATGCCCCAGATCATGCCGCCGAGTAGCTGGTTGCGGGCGGTGAGCGGGTTGATGATCCGGCCCGCCGCGAAGATGCCCAGCATCCGCCGCACGCGCACCTCGCCGGTGGTGACGTCCACGGCCACCTCGGCGAACTGGGCCCCGAAGGAGTGCCGTTCGGCGGCGGCGAGCGCGCCGACGGCCGCGGTGGTGTCCGACCGGACCGTGATCCCCTCGGCCGGGATGTCGGCGCCGAGGGCGAGCCGCTCGCGCAGTTCCTCGGCCGCCGCCTTGACCGCCCAGGACCACGAGCGGGTGCCCATGGAGCCACCGGCGATCATCGCCGGTCCGAAGGCGCTGTCGCCGATGCGGACCCGGACCCGCTCGGGGGCGACGCCCAGCGCGTCGGCGGAGACCAGGGTGAGGGCCGTACGGGCCCCGGTACCGATGTCGGCGGCGGCGATCCGGACGGTGAAGTCGCCGTCCGGGTGGGCGGTCACGGTCGCCGTGGAGGGTGCCGCGCCCGCCGGGAAGGAGGCCGCGGCGGTGCCGGTGCCGAGCAGCCAGCGGCCGTCCCGGCGCACCCCGGGGCGCGGGTCGCGGCCGGCCCAGCCGAACCGGCGGGCGCCCTCGCGGAAGCAGTCGGCCAGCCGGCGGCCCGCGAAGGGCAGGCCCGAGACCGGTCCGCGCACGGCGTCGTTGCGCAGGCGCAGTTCGATCGGGTCGAGCCCGCACTCGACGGCGAGTTCGTCCAGCGCCGACTCCAGCGCGAACGAGCCCGGTGCCTCGCCCGGGGCGCGCATGAAGGTCGGGCTCGGCACGTCGAGCCGTACCACGCGGTTCTCGGTGCGGTGGGCGTCGGCGTCGTACATCACCCGCGCCACCCCGGCGCTCGGTTCCACGAACTCGTACACGGTGGAGGTGTGGTTGAGGGCGCGGTGCTCCAGGGCGCGCAGTCGTCCGTCGGCGTCGGCGCCGAGCCTGATCCGCTGGACGGTGGGGCTGCGGTGGCCGGCCAGCGTGAACATCTGACGGCGCGTCATGACCACTCGTACGGGGCGCCCGAGCACGCCCGCGGCCATCACGGCGGCCACCTGGTGGGCGCGCACGCCCTTGCTGCCGAAGCCGCCGCCGACGTGTTCGGAGCGCACCCGCACGGTGGCCGGGTCGAGCGAGAAGAGGTTGGCGAGGTCGCCCACGACCCAGGTGGCGCCCTGGTTGGAGTCGACCACTTCGAGGCGGCCGTCGTCCCAGTGGGCGGTGGCCGCGTGCGGTTCCATCGGGTTGTGGTGCTCTTCGGGGGTGGTGTACTCGGCGTCCACCACCACTGCGGAGGCGGCGAGTTCGGCCTCGATGTCGCCCTTCTGCGTCACCGCGGGCATGACGCCGTCCAGCGGGTAGGCGTCGGGGTGCCCGGCCGTGAAGTCGGTTTCGTGGGGCTCGGGTTCGTAGTGCACCACGAGCGACTCGGCGGCCTCCCGGGCCTGTTCGGAGGTCTCGGCCACCACGAGCGCCACCGGCCAGCCCAGATGCGGCACCCGGTCGTGCTGGAAGACGGCACAGGTCGCGTCCGGCCGCATGCCCAGCAGGCTGGGGAAGTCGGTGTTCAGGCGCGTCGCGTTGCGGTGGTCGAGGACGGCGAGGACGCCGGGCATCGCGAGGACCGCGTCGGTGTCGAGTGCGCTGATGCGGCCGCGGGCGACCGTGGACAGCACCAGCCAGCCGTGGGCGAGGCCGGCGAAGGGGATCTCCCCCGCGTACCGGGCGGCTCCGGTGACCTTCTCCACGCCCTCCACACGGGTGCGGGCGGTGCCGACGGACGGCGCGCGGGTCTCCGTCTCGGTGGTAGTGGCGGTGGTCATCGGGCGGCCTCCTCGGCGAGTTCGGTGAGCACGGCCACGACGAGGTTGCGCATCAGGGTCACCTTGTATCCGTTGTGCGGCAGCGGTCGGGCCGCGGCCAGTTCGGCGTCCGCGGCGGCGGCGTAGGTGTCGGGTCCGGCCGGCGCCCCGGTCAGCACGGCTTCGGCGGCCAGGGCCCGCCACGGCCGGGAGGCGACCGCGCCGAGGGCGAGGCGCGCCTCGTGCACGACGCCGTCCCGGACGTCCAGCGCGGCCGCGAGGGAGCCGATGGCGAACGCGTACGAGGCGCGCTCGCGCACCTTGCGGTAGCGGGAGCGGGCCGCGACCGGCGCGGGCGGCAGGACGACGCCGGTGATCAGCGCGCCGGGCGGCAGGGCGGTCTCGCGGTGCGGGGTGTCACCGACCGGCAGGTAGAACTCGGCGAGCGGCAACTCCCCCGGCCCGTCCGCGGTTTCGTACCGGACGACCGCGTCGAAGGCGGCCAGCGGGACGGCCATGTCCGAGGGGTGTACGGCCACACAGTGGTCGGAGGCGCCGAGGACCGCGTGGTTGTGGTGCTCGCCCTCGACGGCGGGGCAACCGCTGCCCGGGATCCGCTTGTTGCAGGGCTGGGTGACATCGGTGAAGTAGCCGCAGCGGGTGCGCTGGAGCAGGTTCCCGCCGACCGTGGCCATGTTGCGCAGTTGCCCGGAGGCACCCGCCAGCACCGCCTGGGCCAGCGCCGGGTAGCGGCGGCGCACCTCGGGGTGGGCGGCGAGGTCGGCGTTGGTGACGGTGGCGCCGATGCGCAGGCCGCCGCCGTCCGTCGTCTCGATCCGGTCGAGCGGGAGTTCCCGGATGTCGACGAGCCGGGTGGGGCGTTCGACGCCCGTCTTCATCAGGTCCACGAGATTGGTGCCGCCGCCCAGGAAGCGGGTGTCCGGGTCGGCGCCGAGCAGGGCGACGGCGCCCGCGACGTCGGTGGCCCGTCGGTAGTCGAACTCCCTCATGCCACGGCCTCCTCGGACTCGGTCGCGCCGTCCGCCGCCGCCCGGGCCACGGCCTCGACGATGGCGACGTAGGCGCCGCACCGGCACAGGTTCCCGCTCATGCGCTCCCGGATCTCCTCGGCGGTCAGCGGGGGTGGTCCGGCCTCCGGCCGGATGTCGTCGGTGACGGCGCTCGGCCGGCCCTCCGCGTGCTCCCGGAGGACCCCGATCGCCGAACAGATCTGCCCGGGGGTGCAGTAGCCGCACTGGTAGCCGTCGAGTTCGAGGAAGGCCCGCTGCACGGGATGCAGCCGGTCCCCCTCGGCGACGCCTTCGATCGTGGTGATCTCCCGCCCCTCGGCGGCCACCGCCAGTTGCAGACAGGCGACGGCGCGGCGCCCGTCCAACAGGACGGTGCAGGCACCGCACTGCCCTTGATCACAGCCTTTCTTGGTGCCGGTCAGGGTGAGGCGTTCACGCAGGGCGTCGAGCAGGGTCGTGCGGTGGTCGACGGGCAGTGTGAACTTCTCGCCGTTGATGTGCAGGGTGATGACACTGGACGTCGAGGAGGCCATGTCAGCTTCTTTCGCATTTCCAGAGCAGATGGTTTGCCAGGCCGTGGGGTGCCGGGTGGATCATGTGCAAAACGGTTGCGCGGAGTCGTCGAGCGAGTGAGGGGGGACCGGGGCGCCGGTGGTGGCGGGGCGGGTCGCGGAGTGCCGCCGCCGAAGGGCGCCGGCCGGTGACTGCCGCTGTGGTGGTTCCGCGGCTATCGTGGACATCAACCGGACAACTGTCCGTTACCCCGGAAACGTAACGGACAGCTGTCCGCTTAGCAAGGGCGAGGTTCGGCCACGCCCCTCGGGGAGGACGAGTGCCGCACATGAAGGACTCGGGACGGCGCTCGGACGCGCAGCGCAACCGGGAACGCATCCTGGAGGTGGCCCTCGCCGAGCTGTCGCGCTGTGCGGACGCCCCGCTGAGCGCGATCGCCCGTAAGGCGGGCGTCGGCCAGGGGACCTTCTACCGCAACTTCCCGAACCGCGAGGCGCTGGTCCTGGAGATCTACCGCCACGAGATGGGGCACGTCTCGGCCAGCGCGGCCCAGCTCCTCGCCACCCTGCCGCCCGACCGGGCCCTGCGCGCCTGGATGGACCGGCTCGCGGAGTTCGCCATGGCCAAGGCCGGTCTGGCCGACGCGATCCGGCAGGTCACCGGCGCGCCCGGCGGCCCGGCCAAGCCCGCGCACACCCCCGTGACCGACGCGGCCGACCTGCTGCTGCGGGCCAACGAGGAGGCCGGCACCATCCGGCCCGGCGTCACCGCGGACGACTTCCTGCTCGCCATCGCCGGCCTGTGGCAGCTCGATCCCCACGAGGACTGGCGGCCGCGCGCCACCCGGCTCCTCGACCTCGTCATGGACGGTCTGCGCCGGGGCGCGCCCGGAAGCTGAGCAGCGGTCCGCGCGGAGACGACTCCACCGGATCCGCCCCACCGGGATCCCCACCGGGATTTCGCATCCCGCGTGATGATTCGGCGCGCTTCGGGGCACCCGCATCCCAGGAACATCTGTCGA
Source organism: Streptomyces sp. NPDC001056 (assembly GCF_053598955.1). Lineage (NCBI taxonomy): Bacteria > Bacillati > Actinomycetota > Actinomycetes > Kitasatosporales > Streptomycetaceae > Streptomyces > Streptomyces sp. NPDC001056. Next base: position 32,632 of record NZ_JBSFLI010000035.1, read on the forward strand.
CAGGAGGCGGGTCATGATCGCCCTCGGCATCATTTTGCTCATCGTCGGATTCCTCACCGGGATATCCATTCTGTGGACCATCGGGATCATCCTTCTGGTGGTCGGCGCGGTGCTGTGGATCCTCGGGTCGATGGGGCACGCCGTCGCCGGCCGACGGCACTACTGGTGAACCGTTCCCCCGGCCGGACACCTCGCGTCCCCGGTGCGGCCCGCAGGCCCCCGGTGACCGGAACATGCCGCTGAGTGGAGCAATGACCGGTGCGGCGTGGACCCGCGCACCAGGCTGGATCCTTGTCCAGCCCGTGTGACAGGAGTCCCGTGTGCGAAGTCCACGTCGCCAGCCGGAGGTCGGTGCCGCCGCACGGACCGGACCACCGGCGCCTCCGGCCTGGATGCGCTGGCTCCCAGTGCTCTACGTGGCGGCCGTACTGCTCCTGGAACCGATCACTCCCGTCGACTGGCCCGTGAGCTTTCTGCTGGTCGCCCTGCCGCTGGTGGCCGCGTTCGCGCACGGGCCCGTCTTCGTCGCGGGCGCCACGGTGTTCGCGGTCCTCATGGAGGGGGTGCTCGCCGGGACGCCGTGCTGCGCGGGGCGGTCGGTCGGCTATCTGTGGGACCGGCACTACGTCGCCGACTACGTCTGCACCGCCCTGGTGGGCGCCCTCGGCACGATCCTCGCCGCCCACCGCACCCACCGTGAACGCACTCTGGCCGACGTGCGGTTCGTGGCCGAGATCGCGCAGCACGTGCTGCTGCGGCCGCTTCCGCAGCGGATCGGCAACCTGCTCCTGGAGAGCCTCTACCTGTCCGCCGCCGCGGAGGCCCGCATCGGCGGCGACCTCTACGAGGCCGTGCCCACGGCGTTCGGCGTACGGCTGCTCATCGGCGACGTGCGCGGCAAGGGTCTGCTCGCGGTGGAGACGGCCGCCTCGGTGCTCGGCGCGTTCCGCGAGGCCGCGCACGACGAGCCCGATCTCGCCGCCCTGGCCCGCCGCATGGAACGCAGTGTGTCCCGCCGGGCCGAGCACATCGGCGGCAGCGACACGGCCGAGCGGTTCATCACCGCGGTCTTCGCCGAGATCCCCGCCGACGGGCGGCTCGTGCGCATCGTCAACTGCGGCCATCCACCGCCGCTGCTGATCCGCGCCGACGAGGTGCGGGAGCTGGACAGCGGATGTTCGGGTCCGCCGCTGAACCTCGGCATGCTGCTCATGGAGCCGCACCGGGTGGACAGTTACCCCTTCGAGCCCGGCGAGCAGCTGCTGCTGTACACCGACGGCGTGACCGAGACCAGGGACGCGTCCGGCACCTTCTACCCCCTGGCGGAGCGCCTGCGCTCCTTCGGCCCGCTGGCCCCGCACGCGCTGCTGGAACGGCTCCACCACGATCTGCTGGAGTACAGCGGCGACCATCTCCAGGACGACACGGCCGCGCTCGCGGCGTGCCTGCTCGCCGACGACGAGATCCGCGCCGTGGACGATCCGTCCGTGCCCCAGCCGAGCCATCCGTCCCCTACGGGATCTTCTGCTCGGCCCAGATGATCTTTCCGTCGCCGGTGTAGCGGGCGCCCCAGCGCAGGGACAGCTGGGCGACGAGGAACAGCCCCCGGCCGCCCTCGTCGGTGCTGCGGGCGTGCCGCAGGCGCGGTGCGGTGCTGCTGGCGTCGGCGACCTCGCAGGTCAGGCGGGCGTCACGGAGCAGTCGCAGGCGGATGGGCGGGGCCGCGTAGCGGATGGCGTTGGTGACGAGTTCGCTCACCAGGAGCTCCGTCGTCATGGCCAGCTCCCCGAGGCCCCACTCCGTGACCTGGCGGGCGGCCAGGGCGCGGAACTCGCCGACGGCGGACGGGTCGTCGGGGACGTCCCAGGAGACGACGTGGCCGGCGCCCAGGGCGTGGGTGCGGGTCAGCAGCAGGGCGATGTCGTCGGGCTGCGGCCGCCGGACGAGATCGTCCACCACGGCGGTGCACAGCCTCTCCAGGTCCGGCTCGGTGCGGGTGAGGGCCTCGGTGAGCCGGACCATGCCGCGCTCGACGTCGTCGCACCCCTGGATGAGGCCGTTGGTGTACAGCCCCAGCAGGCTGTGCTCGGCCAGTTCGATCTCGGTGGCCTCGAAGGCCATGCCGCCCAGGCCCAGCGGGGGCCCGGCGGGGATCTCCGGGAAGTGGGCGGGCCCGTCCGGGGGGACCACGACGGGCGGCGGGTGGCCGGCACGGGCCATGGCGCACCGCCGGGTGACCGGGTCGTACACGGCGTAGAGGCAGGTCGCGCCGGTGAAGGCGGCCGTACCCCGGGCGTCGGAGACGGCCTCCTCCCCGCCCAGCCGGAGGACGAGGTCGTCCAGGTGGGCGAGGAGTTCGTCGGGGGGCAGTTCCATGTCGGCGAGGGTCTGTACGGCGGTGCGCAGCCGCCCCATGCTCGCGGCGGCGCCGATGCCGTGGCCCACCACGTCCCCGACCACGAGCCCGACCCGCGCCCCGGACAGCGGGATCACGTCGAACCAGTCGCCGCCGACCCCTCCGGTCGGGTCGGCCGGGAGGTAGGAGGAGGCCACGTCGAGGGCGGTGCCCCCGCTCAGGGCGGTGGGCAGCAGGCTGCGCTGCAGGGTGAGGGCGGCCGTGTGCTCCCTGGTGTAGCGGCGGGCGTTGTCCAGGCATACCGCCGCCCGGGCCACCAGTTCCCGGGCCAGCAGGACGTCGTCGGACGCGAAGGGGACCGGGTTGGTCGTGCGGACGAAGGTGGCGACGCCGAGGGCGGTGTTGCGGGCCCGCACGGGTACGGAGATCAGCGAGTGCATGCCGAACTCGCGGACGCGCTCGGCCCGCGGCGGCTCGGCGGCGACCCACGGCCCCTGCTCCGCGTCGAGGAACGGGATGAACAGCGGGTCGCCCCGGACGAGGGTCGTGGCGTCGTGCGGCGGGGAGCGGAAACCGATCCGGTCCCCGACCCGGTGGACGGCCTCGGGGCAGCCCTCGCGCACCGAGCGCAGGGCGGCGCGGCGCATCGCGGGCCGGGCGGGCGCGGGCCCGGCGTCGCTGAGCCACGTCCCGTGGTCCTCGCGGCTGAGCACGGATTCGAGCAGGTCCACGGCGACGAAGTCGGCGAAGCGAGGGACGGCGAAGTCGGCCAGTTCCTCGGCGGTGCGCAGCACGTCGAGGGTGGTGCCGATGCTGGTGCCCGCCTCGTTGACCATCGACAGGATCCGGCGGGCGGCCCAGCGCTCGGTGACGTCCAGGACCATGTAGCAGATGCCGGTGACGGTGTCGTCGGCGTCCAGCAGCGGGAAGAACGACGACGAGTAGGCGTGTCTGCGGTGCGGGTCGGCCCAGACCCATCCGGCGTACTCGTAGTCGGTGACGGGCACACCGGTGGCGAGCACCTTGCGCATCAGCTTCTCCAGGGCCTCCCCCTGGAGCCCCGGCAGCAGTTCGCTCAGCCGCCGCCCGAGCCGCTCCTCCCGGGGCACCCCGCTGAGCCGTTCCAGGGTGTCGTTCAGCCACACGTAGCGCAGGTCGCGGTCCAGGACCGCCATGCCGACCGGTGAGCGGGTCAGGAACCCGTCGAGGACGGACTGGGCCATCGTCCACTGCTCGTGCTGTTCGCGCGCCGACACCAGGAAGCACTCCCGTCCGCCCATGCGGAAGGCGGCCGAGATCCGCAGCTGGACCTCGAACTGGTGGCCGTCCCGGTGCCGTACCCGGATCGTCCCGCTCCAGCCGCTGCCGGCACGGCAGCGCTCCGCGACGCCGCTGACCCGTCCGGGGTCCTCGGGCATCGCGAGCAGGCGCCCGGCACGGGTGCCGACCATCTCCGGCGCGGAATAGCCGAGCAGGGCCTCTGCGCCGCGGGTCCAGCCGAACACCGTGCCGTCCTGTGAGATCACCGCGGCCGCGTCCGTGGACGCGTCGAAGAGGTCCGCCGCCCCCACGGGCGTGGCTGCGGTGTCGCTCTCGCGCGCTGGTTCCATCAGTCTCACTTTTACACCAGTATCGTCCCCTTTAATCGTCCGACGGCCGGGGCGGTGGCGCCGCCGGACCGGTGGGTCCCGCCGCGGCGGATTTTTTGAGCGGTCCGCCTTGACATTCCGGTAACGATCCCGACGTGGCCGCCTCGTTACTTCATGGAACGTACATACGATCCGGCGCATGAACAGAGCTGTGAAGATCGGCATTGCCGGTACGTCCACCGCGCTGCTCGTTCTGGGGGGAATCGGGACCTACAACCTCCTGCACGGGCTGACCGGCGGTTCGGCCGGAGACCGGGCACAGGACGCGGGTTTCGACCCGTCGACGGTGTCGACCACACCGCCCTCCGGAGCCGAGGCGGTGAAGCTGACCCGGACGTTCCTCGACCACTGGTCCGGGCAGAACCTCGACGGCGCGGCCGGGGACACCGACGCGCCGGACACGGCGGCGCAGGCGCTGCGGCAGTACAAGGACGGCCTGCGTCTGACGCAGGTGACGTTCGGCGAGGTCCTCGCGGCCGGTCCGTCGAGCGTGACCCCGGGGGCCACGAAGGTCACCTTCACCGTCACCGCGCGGGTGGCGGGCGGCAGTTGGAGCTACCCGAGCGCGGTGGCCGTGCGCAAGAGCACCAATGGCGCGGCGGCGGTCCACTGGAACAACTCGGTGCTGTACCCGGGCCTCGGGGACGACCAGTCGCTGACCGCGGGCACGCTGCCCGCGGGCACGAGCGACGCGAAGGTGGTGGCCAGCGACGGCAGGACGGACCTGGCCGGGTTCGACTCGCTGCGGGACATCGCGGGGACGATCCGGCAGAACGGCACGGCCACCGGCGGCCGCCCCGGCACCGGCGTGGCCGTCGTGGACGGCGAGGGCGCGGGCGTCAGGACGCTGAAGACCTTCAAGAAGGGCAGCGCCCCGGTCATCAGGACGACGATCGACGCCCGGCTCCAGACGGCGGCGGAGAGCGCGGTCAAGGACCCGCACGTGCAGGGCATGCCCGCGGGTACGGTGGCCCTCGACTGGAGCAACGGGCACATCCTGGCGGTCGCGCACACGGGCGCGGACGGGGACATCGCCATCAACGGGATCAAGTCCCCCGGCTCCACCATGAAGATCATCACGTCGGCGGCCCTGTTCGACAGGGCGGGCCTCACCCCGGCCAGTCCGGCGCCGTGCACCCCTTCGCTGATGGCCAACAGCCAGCTGTTCCACAACGATCCGGGGGTGAGACCGAATCCGAAGTCCGACCTCGCACAGGCCTTCGCCGTGTCGTGCAACACGTCCTTCATCAAGGACGGTTTCCACTACCTCGTGCACGACGGTGACGCCTCCGCCCTGCACGACGAGGCCGTGGACGTCTTCGGCATGGGCAGCTGGTCCATCGGCGGCGGGGTCGCCACCACGGACCCCAGTATTCCGACGGACGCCCAGGGCGGCGACCAGGCGGCCCAGTTCATCGGGCAGGGCAGGGTGACGGCCACGCCGCTGTTCATGGCGTCCGTCGCGGCCACCGTACGCAACGCCGGTTTCCGGCAGCCCGTCATCCTGCCGGGGCAGCGACAGGAGAGCGCGCCGCGGCCCATCTCGCCCCGTACGGCGGGCTATCTCCGGTCGATGATGCACGCCGCCGCCACCGGTGGCACCGCCGCCCCGCGCCTCGGCGGCCTCGCCGGTGTCGGTGCCAAGACGGGTACCGCCGAGGAGGGCGACCACACCAACGGCTGGCTGACCGCCTACAACGCGCACATCGCGGTCGCGGCCCTGGTCGAGGGCGGCACCTCCGGCGTGGACTCCGCCGGGTATGTCGTACGGCGCCTGCTGACCACCGGCTGACCAGTGCCCCGGCGACGTCACCGGGGCCGGGTTCGCGGAGCCTGCCGCCGAAGGGACCAGGTCACCATCGCGGGGGGCCGCCGGCCGTCGCCGCCCCGCTGATGGCGTTCGGGCCCCTCGGGCTCTCCGACCGGGCACCCGCCGCCGGACGCAGGACTCCCGGCGGATTTACGCAGGAGCGACACACCGACTGCACACAGCCTTTCGAAAGCCCCGTCAGCGTGACTGGCCGCTCGATCCTCCGCACGAACGCGACCAGGCCGTGGCCCCGGCGGGCCGACGGCACAGCCGAACGCCGAACAGGGAAGACCGGAAGACACAGATGGACTACTGCTCCGAGTGCCGTCGGCACCTCAACGGCGCGCTGGTGTGCCCCGGCTGCGGCGCCTACGCCCCGGACATCGCCCCGCGCGGCACCGGCCGTTCCCCGGCGCCCGCCGCCGAGATGCCGGCCGCCACGGGGAGTCGGGGATCGGCGCCGGTGGACGGGTGGTACGGCGGTGCGGTGTCCGCCGGGGCCCACGGGGCCGCGTCCCGGCCGGAGTTCGAGTGGAACGGGGGTGCGTTCCCGCCCGCGTTCGACCCGGCCTCGGACCCCTTCGCGGAGGAACCGGTCGCGAGCGCCGAGGCGCCCGCCGACGCCGTCGGCGTCGAGGACGCGCCGCCGGTGCGCGAGGGCCGGGCGGCGCGCCGGCGTCAGATGGCCCGCTGGAGGAAGAACCAGCGCCGGGCCGTGGTCGCCACCGCCGTCGCCCTCGTCGGCGGTGGTCTGACCGTCGCCTCGATGGACCGGCACACCGCCGACCGGGCGCAGGCGGCCACGGTCCCGAACGACCGGAGCATGGGCCTCGCACCACGAGACGAGGCCCCCGCGCAGACCCCCGAACCGTCGGCCACGCCCGGCACGCGCCAGGACCACCACACGGCCCCGGCGCCCCGCACCCCGGGCGGCACGGGCACCGTGCGGCAGACCCTCGTGACCCACCCCCACGCGGCGCCGGCGATCCCGCACCCGGACGCCGCCGCTCCCGCGGCCCCGGTCACGCGGCCCGCCGCCGCTTCGCAGGCGCGCACCGCCTCCGCCGCACCGGCGACCGACGGGGCCGGCACCACCGCCCCGTCGACGCCCTCCGCCCCCGCGCCCGCCCCCACCACCGGCGGCTCGGACCAGAGCACCGCCCCCGGCGCCCCCGCACGGGCCTCGACCTCGCCGGAACAGCTCTGCGTGCTGGTGCTCTGCATCGGCTGAGGCGAGGTCTTACGGACCCGTGACATGACCCGCGCGCCCCGCAGGCGCGGCGCCCGCCGCGGATAGCGTGACCGTATGCGCGTACTGGTCACCGGCGGAGCCGGGTTCATCGGGTCCCATGTCGTGGAGGCGCTGCGGGCGCACGGGCACGAGCCGGTGGTGTACGACGTCCGCTCGGATCCCGGCGCGGACGTGCGGGACGCGGCCGCGCTGACCCGCGCGCTGGCCGAAGTGGACGCCGTGTGCCATCACGCGGCGATGGTCGGCCTCGGCAACGGTGTCGCCGACGCCGCGGAGTACGTCTCGCGCAACGACCTGGGTACGGCCGTGCTGGTCGCCGCGATGGCGCGGGCGGGGGTGGAGCGCCTGCTGCTGGCCGGGTCCATGGTCGTCTACGGCGAGGGCCGGTACACGTGCCCCCGCCACGGTGTCGTACGACCGGGCCCGCGCGCCGCGGCCGACCTCGACGCGGGCCGGTTCGAGCCGCGCTGCCCGGCGTGCGGGGCGGAGCTGTCCCCCGGTCTGGTGGGCGAGGACGCACCGGCCGACCCCCGCAACGTGTACGCGGCGACCAAGCTCGCCCAGGAGCACCTGGCCGCCGCCTGGGCCCGCTCGACGGGCGGTACCGCGATCTCCCTGCGCTACCACAACGTCTACGGCCCGCGGATGCCCCGCGACACCCCGTACGCCGGCGTCGCCGCCCTCTTCCGCTCCGCGCTCGCCCGCGGTCAGGCTCCCCGGGTCTTCGAGGACGGCCGGCAGCGGCGGGACTTCGTGCACGTCCGGGACGCGGCGGCGGCGAACGTGGCCGCGCTGGAGGCGGCGGCCGCACCCGGCGCGCTCACGGCGTTCAACACCGGCAGCGGTGAGCCCCGCACCGTCGGCGAACTGGCACGGGCGCTCGCCGAGGCGTGCGGCGGACCGGAGCCGGTGGTCACCGGGGAGTACCGGCTGGGGGACGTACGGCACATCACCGCCGACTCCTCCCGGCTGCGGGCCGCGCTGGGCTGGCGGCCCCAGGTCGAATTCGACGAGGGAGTACGGGAGTTCGCGCGGGCCGGGCTCCGGCGGTGAGGTTCCGCGGGCCTACGGCGCGGTCGGCAGCGTCACCTCGAAGCGGCAGCCGCCGGGGATGTTACGGACGGCGGCCCGGCCCCGGTGGGCCTCCACGATGCCCCGGACGATGGCGAGGCCGAGGCCCGCGCCCGCCGGAGGTGTGCGGGCGTCGGTGCCGCGCCAGCCGGTGTCGAAGACGCGCGGCAGGTCCTCCTCGGGGATGCCGCCGCAGCCGTCGGTGACGGACAGCACCACGCCCTCGTCGGTGCGTTCGGCCGCGACGGCGACCGTGCCGTCGGCGGGGGTCCGGCGGATGGCGTTGACCAGCAGATTGCCGAGCACACGGCTCATCTCCCGGCCGTCCACCTCCACCGGCACGGGCGCGACGCGCTCGCCCACCAGACGTACCCCGTGCTCCCGGGCCAGCGGGTCGGCGCCGGCCAGCGCGTCGCCGACCAGGTCGTACAGGGAGATGCGGGACAGGCTCAGCGGGAGGGTGCCCGCGTGGATGCGGGAGAGTTCGAAGAGGTCGCCCACCATGCCGTCGAGGCGTTCCACCTCGGCGCGGATCTGCCGCAGATAGCGGTCGGGGTCGGCGGCGACGCCGTCCTCCAGGGCCTCCGCCATGGCGCGCAGTCCGGCGAGCGGGGTGCGCAGGTCGTGCGAGATCCAGGCGACCAGTTCCCGCCGTGAGGTCTCCAACGCCCGCTCCCGTTCGCGGGATTCGGCGAGCCGGGCACTGGTGGCCGCCAACTCCCGGCTGAGGTCCTCCAGTTCGGCGGTGGCGGGGCCGTCGGGCGCGGCGTAGGTGCCGCCGTCGCCGAACGAGCGGGCGGCGTCGGCGAGTTCGCGGCTGCGGGCGACCACCCAGCGGCCGAGCAGCAGCGCGGTGACCAGGGAGACGACGGCCGCCATGGCGACGACGGTGGTGACGGCGGTCAGGTCGTGCGGGGACAGGAACATGGCCCAGGCGACGGCGAGGGTCCCGGCGAGCATGGCGAGGACCCCGACCGCGGCGACGACGGCGAGGGACGCGGTGAGCGAGCGCCGCCGGATCAGCCGCAGCACGCCCGCCCCGGCGAGGCCCGTGGCGGCGGCTGCGGCGAAGGCGTAGAGGGCGATGAGGAGGAGGTCGCGCACGGTCAGTCCCCCGCGCCGTCCGGCTCGAAGCGGTAGCCGACCCCCCACACGGTCCGGATCAGCCGGGGCCCGGCCGGGTCGTCCTCGATCTTGCCGCGCAGCCGCCGGACGTGCACCGTGACGGTGGACAGGTCGCCGAAGTCCCAGCCCCAGACCTCGCGCATCAGGTCCTCGCGGGCGAAGGCCCGGCCGGGGTGCCGCAGGAAGAACGCGAGGAGGTCGAACTCCCGGAGAGTGAGGGCGAGTTCGCGGCCGCCCTTGGTGGCGCGGCGGGCGTCGGGGTCGACCGTGAGCCCGGCCGCGGCCAGTCGGTGACCGGTGGCGGAGGGGCGGCTGCGGCGCAGTACGGACTCCACGCGCAGCACGAGTTCGCGGGGACTGAAGGGCTTGGTGACGTAGTCGTCGGCGCCGACCTCCAGGCCGAGGACGCGGTCCTCCTCGTCGCCGCGGGCGGTGAGCATGATGACCGGTACGGGCCCCTGCTCCCGCATCCGCCTGCACACCTCCAGGCCGTCCATGCCGGGCAGCATGAGGTCGAGGACGACGAGGTCGGGCCGGTGGACGTGGGCGCGGCCGAGGGCGGTCGGGCCGTCGTCGGCGCGCTCGACCGCGTACCCGGCGCGGTCCAGGTATCCGGCGACGACCTCGGAGACGGTGGGGTCGTCGTCCACGACCAGGACCCGGGCTCGGCCGCGCTCCCGGTCCGGGTCCGGGTTCCCGGCCGCCGGGTCGGGGGCGCCGGCCCGGTGGGGCTCGTACTGCTGCTGCATGGCTCAAGCGTCGCACCGCGTGCGGCACGGTGGTGCGGCGGTCGGGGCGGTGTCCGCGTTTCGTAAGGAGTGGAAGTCCGAAACGCCCGGTTTCCGTTCGTAGGGTGAACGGCGTGACGACCACTTCTTCGGACGTCGACGTGGTGCTGCCCTGTCTGGACGAGGCCGAGGCGCTGCCCTGGGTGCTCGGGCGGATCCCGGCCGGGTGGCGGGCCATCGTCGTCGACAACGGTTCCAGGGACGACTCGGCCCGGATCGCCCGCGCGCTGGGCGCGACCGTGCTCGACGAGCCCCGGCGCGGCTTCGGCGCCGCCTGCCACACCGGGCTGACCGCCGCCACGGCCGGCATCGTCTGCTTCTGCGACTGCGACGCCTCCCTCGACCCCGCGCTGCTGGTGCCCTTCGTGCGGGAGATCCGCGAAGGACGGGCGGACCTGGTGCTCGGCCGAAGGCGGCCGGTGAGCCGGGACGCCTGGCCGGCGCACGCCCGCGCCGGGAACCTCGCGCTGGCCCGGCTGCTGCGCCGCCGTACCGGGCTGCGGCTGCACGATCTGGGGCCGCTGCGGGCCGCCCACCGGGAGGCGCTGCTCGCGCTGCGCCTCACCGACCGGCGCAGCGGCTATCCGCTGGAGATGGTGGTGCGGGCCGCCGACGCGGGATGGCGGATCAGCGAGCGCGACGTGCCGTACCTGCCGCGCACCGGGCTGTCCAAGGTGACCGGGACCTGGGCCGGGACCTGGCGCGCGGTGCGGGACATGCGCCGGGTGCTCGCCGCTCCCCGGGCGGCCCGGTGACCACGCTGCTCGTGATCGCCAAGGAGCCGCGCCCGGGGCGGGTCAAGACGCGGCTGACCCCGCCGTTCACGCCCGTCGAGGCGGCGGGCCTCGCCGAGGCGGCGCTCGCCGACACCCTGCACGCGGTGGCGACCGCGCCCGCGTCCCGGCGGCTCCTCGTCCTGGACGGCGCGCCGGGCCCCTGGCTGCCGCCGGGCTTCGAGGTGCTGCCGCAGTGCGCGGGCGGCCTCGACGAGCGCCTGGCGGACGCCTTCGCCCACTGCGACGGCCCGGCCCTGCTGATCGGCATGGACACGCCTCAGGTGACCCCGGACCTGCTCACCGTGGACTTCGCGGACTGCGACGCGTACCTGGGCCCGGCGGAGGACGGCGGCTTCTGGGCACTCGGTCTCGCCGCCCCTGATCCGGCGCTACTGCGGGGCGTGCCCATGTCGACGCCCGTGACCGGTGCCGTCCAGCGGGCACGGCTGACGGACGCGGGGCTGCGGGTGCGGGAGTTGCCCCGGCTGCGGGACGTCGACGTGGCCGACGACGCCCGCGCGGTCGCCGCGCTGTCCCCGCACGGGAGGTTCGCCGCCCGGCTGGCCCGGTACGCCTCACGCTGAGCCGGAGCCCCCGCGCCGCACCCGCCACACCAGCAGCGACGCCGACCCCCCGAACAGCACGGCGGTGATCAGCAGCCACCGGGCGGCAAAGCCGTCCGGGGACAGTCCGGTGGTCAACCGGTACCGCTCCGCCGCCCTCCCGCTGATCAGCGGGAACCAGACGAGCAGCAGCAACCCGGACAGCGCGGCGGGCACCCGCACGTACGGCGTCCACGCGCGCCGCCCGACCGCGTCGAGCCCGCGCACCAGCGTCCGGTCCGCGACCGAGTACAGCGGCAGCAGCACCAGGTCGTGCAGCAGGGCCGCGCCCACGATCCACAGCGCCACCGCGAGCCGGTCACCGGCGAACAGCCGGACTCCGGCGTACGCGGCGAGCGCGAACGAGCAGGCGAGGAGCAGCAGCGGGAAGGGGCTGCCGAGCGGCGGACGCGGTCGAGGCGGCTTCATCACAGGTCTCCGAAGGTCAGCCGTGCCACCCACTTGGTGTTGAGCACGCCGGGCGCCGCGGGCACGATGACGCGCGCCGGGTGACCGTGGTCGGGGGAGAGTTCCTCGCCGTTGACGTAGAGGGCGAGCAGGGAGCGCGGATCGGCCACCTGGTCGGCGCGCAGGGCTGCACGCCGGAACGCGCCGTGCCGTTGCAGGGACTCCACGAGCACGTCCGGCACACCGGCGGCGTGGCCGTCGTACCCCACGAGCCCGGCGAGATCGCGCAGCCGCACACCGCGCCACCACTGGTCGGCGGTGGACCAGCCCTCGACACAGGCGATCGGCAAGGACACGCTGTGCAGCGGGAGTCGGAGCAGCCGGGCGCGGCTGAGCCGGACGGTGCCGGTGCGGCCGGTGACGACGAGGCGCCAGGCGTCCTCGTGGGTGTCGGCCCGGGTGATCCCGGCGTACGCGGCGGTCTTGTTGATCTGGAAGCCGTTCGGGCCGCCGCCCGGGTCGGCCGGGCCGCGCGGCGCGAGCAGGGCCGTACGGCGCAGGGGCCCACCCAGGCTCTGCCCGACCGTGGTGAGGAACAACAGCAGCGCGCCGCCACCGACCAGGCCGAGGGCGCCGCGCCGGGACACGGTGGGCGGGGCGGGGTCCGGGGAGACCAGGGAACCCGGGCCGAAGTCCTCCCCGTCCGGCCGACGTCGTACCGCCCGCACCGCCGTCGGCGCTTTCAGGACCGCGTGGGCGACGAAGGCCGCGAAGAAGACCCAGGCGCCGTAGAAGTGCAGCGGGTAGAAGGAGCCCGGGAAGACGTAGTCCAGCTGGATGTTGAGCACTCCGGTGGTGAACTCGAACAGCCCGCCGCCGACCAGCAGCAACAGCGAGATCCGTTCCAGCGCGTGGGCGACGGAGCGGGCCGGCGGCAGGGTGAAGAGGCGCGGCACCACCGACCACAGCTTGGCCAGCAGGACCGGGATCAGGGTGATGCCCAGGGTGACGTGGACGCCCTGGGTGAGCCGGTACAGCCACACCGGGTCGGTCGGCCACGCGAAGAGGTAGAAGCCGAGCAGGCCCTTGTCCGGGGTCGTGTCGTTCACCGGGGACAGGTTCGGGTTGTACGCGGCGTACGACACCAGGCCGGTCACGAACAGGACGGTGACGCCGACGAGCAGGGCGAGGCCGAGGACCGAGGTGAGCCACGGGCCGCGCAGGGGGCTGCGCCAGAAACTCGGGGACGACGGGATCCGATGAGGGTCGCGCATGATCCGACGGTAGGCCGCCGCAGGCCCGCGGCAGGGGACACGACCGGTGACGAAACGCTGACGTCCGGCCCGGACGGCGGCCTCCCACCGCCCGCCCGGCCTAGCGTGCCCGTGTGACCCGCCACCGCCCCGGCCCCGCCGCCGCCCGTGCCACCCGCCGCGACGCGCACGCCGCCCGTGCCACCCGCCGCGATCTGTACGCCGCCGGTGCCGCCGCCCTCCTGGTCACGGCGGCCGTGCTGGTCGGGCGGCACATCCAGTCCACCCGGCACACGCTGTTCGTGCACTGGCCCCCGCTGCTCGCACAGTGGGACCCGCACCTCGGCCCCGGCACGCCCGCCGCCCTGCTCCTGGCCGCCGCCGGGGTGGCGTACGGCCCCGGGCTCGCGGCCCGCCTGCCCTGGCGCGGGCTGCTCGCGTCCGCGTGGGCGTCCGCGCTGGCCTGGATCACCTGCCTGGCACTGGTGGACGGCTGGCGACGGGGCATCGCGGGCAGGCTGACCAGCCGCAACGAGTATCTGCGGGTGATCGGCAGGTTCGCCGACATCCCGGCCGCGCTGCGCGACTTCACCCACCACATCGTCAGCGGCTCCCCCGCGCCCTGGCCCGCCCATGTCGCGGGGCATCCCCCGGCGGCCACGCTGGTCTTCGTCCTGCTCGACCGGACCGGGCTGCGGGGCGGCGGGTGGGTCGGGATGTTCTGCGTGGTCGTCGGTGCGACCGGGTGCGTGGCGGTGCTGGTCGCCGTGCGCGCCCTGGCCGACGAGGCGCTCGCGCGGCGGGCGGCGCCGTTCGTGGTGCTGGCCCCGGCCGCGGTGTGGCAGGGCACCTCGGCCGACGGCCTCTTCGCGGCGGTCGCCGCCTGGGCGGTGGCCCTGCTCGCCCTCGCCCTGACCCGCCCCTCCCCGTGGGCGGCCGCCGGGGCGGGTCTGCTCTTCGGACTGACCTGCTATCTCTCCTACGGCCTCACCCTCTTCGCCCTCATCGGCGCGGCGGTGCTCGTGCTCGGCCGCCGCCGACCACGGGACCGGCGCTCCCTGTTGATCCCGCTGCTCGCCGGACTCGCCGTGTTCCCAATGGTGTTCGCGTTCGCCGGCTTCGACTGGCTCGACGGATACCATCTTCTGACGATCCGTTACCGCCAGGGGGTCGGCGGCATCCGCCCCTACGGCTACTGGCTGTGGGCCGACCTCGCCTGCGCCGTGCTCATCACCGGCCCGGCCACCGCGGCGGGCCTGCGCCGCGCGGGCGCCCTGCTCCCGCACCGCCGTACCGGCTCCCGGGCCCGGCTCGCCGTCCTCGTCGGCGCCGCCCTGCTCGCGCTCCTGGTGGCCGACCTGTCCGGGATGAGCAAGGCCGAGACCGAACGGATCTGGCTGCCCTTCGCGCTGTGGCTGCTGCCCGCCTGCGCGCTGCTCCCCCGGCCCCGCCCCTGGCTCGCCGCCCAGGTCGTGCTCGCCCTGCTCCTCAATCACCTGCTGCTGACCGGCTGGTGATGGCGGCCCGAGGGCCCCTGCGGGTGCCGGGTCCGGGCCCCGTGGGCATGATGGGAAGTGGACATCCGGGCCGTACTGATCGGCGGGAACGGCGCCCCGGGAAGGGTTGAGGCCGATGATCTCCGAGATGGTTCTCGTCCGCATGGACGATGCCGCGCTCCATGGTGACCTGGTGGTCTCCGCTCCGTCGCGGGCGGTGGTGCTCTTCGTGCACGGCAACGGCAGCTCCCGGCACAGCACCCGCAACCGCGCCGTGGCCGCCGAGTTGCGCGTGGCAGGGTACGGCACGCTGCTGCTCGACCTGCTCAGCGAGCGGGAGGAGCGGCACGACGCGCTGGGCGCCGGGCACCGCTTCGACATCCCGCTCCTCGCGCACCGGCTGGTGGGGGCGATCGACTGGCTCGCGGAGCAGCCCGACACCCGCGGGATCCCGGTGGTGCTGTTCGGCGCCGGCACGGGCACCGCCGCCGCGCTGACGGCCGCCGCCGAGCGGCCGGACCGGGTGCTGACCGTGGTGTCGCGGGACGGACGGCCCGATCTGGCGGGCGACGCGCTGGAACGGGTGCGGGTGCCGGTCCTGCTGGTGGTCGGCGCGCAGGACCGCGAGGCGCGGCGGCTCAACGAGGAGGCCGCCCGGCGGCTGCGCGCCCCGCACTCCCTGCACCTCGTGCCGAAGGCCACCCATCTGTTCGAGGACCCGCGCGCGCTGGCCCAGGTCACCGACGCGGCCAGGCGGTGGTGCGACGAGCAGTTGCGGGCCACGCGGGAGGAACCCGAGCCGCACGGTCAGCAATGACGGGCGCTCCCGGGGCGCCCGGGGGCTCACCCGCGTCCCGGCCGCCCGAACAGCTCCGCGTAGCTGACCGGCAGCCGGGACAGCAGTTCGTCCAGCTCGCGCCCGGAGACCGTGTCGGCCACGGTGGACAGCACCGCGCCCGCGTCCCACTCCGCCGTCCGCGGCCTGGCACCCGTCTGCTGCGCCACCCGCCGCAGGAACTCCTCCCGGCCGAAGGACTCGGCGCAGCCCCGGTCCCGGTGCAGCGCCTCGTCCAGCGGCGCGGGCAGCCGCGCCGCCAGTTCGTCGGCCTCCTCCGGGGTGATCCGGGTGGCCAGCGTCCACAGCACGGCCTCGCTCACGTGCTCGGCCTCCTCCTGGCTCCGGTACTCCCCGCGGTCACGGACCCGGGTAAGAAACTCCGCCAGTCGCACGGTGACCTCCCTGTCGTACGCGGCCCCCTCACCACCGTACGGCCGTGAAGTCCACGGGACGCGGGCGCAGGGTGCGGGCGTGCTCGGTCAGCGCGCGCAGGCGGCGGGCCATCTCGTCGGCGGGCAGGTGCCTGCGGTCGCCGTGGCCCGGCAGGACCCACTCGAAGCGCAGCCGACCCGCCGTACGTGCCAGGGAGGCGGCCAACTCCTCGATGGAGTACCAGGTCACGCTGTGCGCGACGGTGAGATCCCCGAGCGAGCGCGACCAGTAGAAGCTGTCGCCGCTGAAGCAGTACCGGTCGTCCGCGAGGTACAGCACGCTGCCCCGGGTGTGGCCGGGCAACGGATGCACGGTGACGCCCTCGTCGACGTCCAGGGGGGCGAGGCCCCGGATGACCCGGTCCGCGTCGGGCGCGGCGTCGAGGTCGCCCTCGTGGATCCACAGCCGGGCGCCGAGGCGGTCGGCGTAGCGGCGGCCGTGGGCGGCGTGGTCGCGGTGGGTGAGCAGCACGTCCGTGATCCGTCCGAGGGCCGTGTACCGGTCGGCGAGGGCGGGGCTCCAGCGGGGCGTGTCGATCATCATGAGGGTGCCGGAGGGGCGGCGGAGCAGGTAGGAGTTGGCGCCGGCGGTGCGCCGCGAGTTGTGGCCGCACAGCAGGACGTTGTCGTCCAGGGCCAGCGGGAACGGGTCGAGAGCCTCGTCGGCGCGCCCGGTGGTGGGGCGGATCGAGCGGGTGTGGCAGGCGAAGACGGCGGCGTGCAGACGCCGGTTCTCCTCCTCGGTCTCCGGCCGGCGCACGATGCGGGACCGGCCGTCCTTCTCGTCGATCAGGTCCGGCGCCAGCTGCCGGGCGACATCGCAGTTGGTGCAGCGGTCGTCGACGTACCAGCCGTCCACAGGGGCTCCTTCCGCGGGGTGCGGACCGGGCGGGCCCGCCGTTCCAGGATGACCCGCCCGAACCGGGACCGGTAGGTGCGAGCCGGTCTTGTGTTTTCCCGGATACGACGCTCTGACCAGCAGATAAAACAAGCCAGAAGTGGCTTGATCGGCGTGGTCCCATTGCACGGACGTGCGGCTCCGATCAAGGTCGGAGGGTGAGCACGTTCTCCCCGCAGCGCCGTGACGCCTCCGCCCTCGAACGGCCCGGTCCGCCCCCGGAAGGGCGCGAGCGCCGGGCCTGGCCGCCCGGCGTCCAGCGGGCGCTCGTCCTCTTCGGCGCCGTGCGGGTGGCCGGGGCGATCCTCGTCGTGCTGGTGAACCTGCTCACCGGACGCTCGATACTCAAGGGCCTGGCCCACTCCTGGGACTCCGTCTGGTACCTGCACATCGCCACGCACGGCTACGGCTCCCGGATACACATCACGGACACCGGCTCGGTGCAGACCGACTGGGCCTTCTTCCCCCTGTACCCGGGGCTCATCCGGGCACTCGACCGGATCCCCCTGATCTCCCCCGCCGTGGCCGCGCTGCTGATCGCCTGGACCGCGATCGCGCTGGCCGCCGTCGGCGTCTACGCGATCGGGCACCGGCTCTACGGCCGCTCGGTCGCCACCGCCATGGTCGCCCTGTGGGCCGTCCTGCCGCACTCGGTGGTCCTCACCCTCGCCTACACCGAGCCCTTGTTCATCGCCCTCGCCGTCTGGTGCCTGTACGCCCTGCTGGACGAACGCTGGCCGGCGGCCGGCGCGCTCGCCGCGCTCGCGGGCCTGACCCGGCCGAACGGCTACGCGGCCGCCGCGGCCGTCCTCGGCGTGGCCGCCTTCGAGGCCGTACGGCGCCGGGGCCGGGTCCCGCCCGGTCTGTGGGCCGGTGCCCTCGCGGCACCGCTCGGCTGGACGGCGTACCTGCTGCTGGTGGGGCATCGCACGGGCGCCCCGCTGCACGGCTACTTCCAGGTGCAGAGCGCCTGGGAGTCGCGCTTCGACGGGGGCCTGGGCACGCTGCGCTTCCTCGCGACGCTGCCGCTGTCCGACGGCGTCATCTACCCGGTGGCGCTGGTGGTCGTGGCGGCGGGGGTGTTCCTGTTCGTGCGGCTGTGCCGGGAGCGGGTGCCGCTCGCGCTGCTGCTGTACACCGCCGCGCTGTTGCTGCCGGTCGTGCTGGTCTCGGGCCCCTTCGAGTCCAAGCCGCGCTTTCTGCTGCCGGCGTTCCCGCTGCTCATCCCCGCGGCGCGGGCACTCGTGCACAAGTGGCGCACCGACCCCGACACCGCCCGCCGGGTGTGCGGGTACCTCGCCGGCTTCTCCCTGCTCTACGGCACGTACCTGGCGACCTTCGCCAACCACTCCCCCTGAGCCTCGGCCCACTGCTCCGAACGAGGTATCCGAATGCTCCGTTCGGGTACCGACGTCAGCCGTTCGGCCGTGTCCCGGCCGCCGTGGGTGCCGGTGCCCGCCCCGCTGCCGCGAGGATGTCGGATGACTGACGTCGGCGAACCTGCGAGCGCCGGGAGGCGTACCAGCTGTGAGCATTCTGAACGAGCCCAAGGGGCCGACCGGCACCTACGACGCCGAGGTGCCGGTGCGGCGCAAGCAGCCCGGCAATGTCGTGGTGAAGTGGCTGACGACCACCGATCACAAGACGATCGGCACCCTGTACCTCATCACCTCGTTCGCCTTCTTCCTGATCGGCGGCGTCATGGCGCTCCTCATGCGCGCCGAACTGGCCCGCCCGGGCCTGCAGATCATGTCGAACACGCAGTACAACGAGTTGTTCACGATGCACGGCCTGATCATGCTGCTGGTGTTCGCGACACCGCTCTTCGCCGGTTTCGCGAACTGGATCATGCCGCTCCAGATCGGCGCCCCGGACGTGGCCTTCCCCCGGCTGAACATGTTCGCCTACTGGCTGTACCTGTTCGGCTCGCTCATCGCGGCGGCCTCCCTGCTCACCCCGCAGGGCGGCCCCGACTTCGGCTGGTTCATGTACCCGCCCCTGTCGGACGCGATCCACACGCCGAACGTCGGCGCCGACATGGGCATCATGGGTCTGACCCTCTCCGGCTTCGGCACCATCCTCGGCTCGGTCAACTTCCTCGCGACGATCCTGTGCATGCGCGCCCCGGGACTCACCATGTTCCGCTTGCCGATCTTCTGCTGGAACGTGCTGCTGACCGGTGTGCTGGTCCTGCTGGTGTTCCCGGTCCTGGCCGCCGCCCTGCTCGCCCTGGAGGTGGACCGCAAGTTCGGCGCCCACATCTTCGACGCGGCCAACGGCGGCGCACTGCTGTGGCAGCACCTCTTCTGGTTCTTCGGCCATCCCGAGGTGTACGTCATCGCGCTGCCGTTCTTCGGGATCGTCTCGGAGATCGTCCCGGTCTTCTCCCGCAAGCCGATGTTCGGCTACATGGGCCTGATCGCCGCGACGATCTCCATCTCGGGCCTTTCGATGACCGTGTGGGCGCACCACATGTACGCCACCGGTGGTGTACTGCTGCCGTTCTTCTCCTTCATGACCTTCCTGATCGCGGTGCCGACCGGGGTCAAGTTCTTCAACTGGATCGGCACCATGTGGAAGGGCTCGCTGTCCTTCGAGACGCCGATGCTGTGGACGGTGGGCTTCCTCGTCACGTTCCTCTTCGGCGGTCTGACCGGAGTCATCCTGGCCTCGCCGCCGATGGACTTCCACGTCACCGACTCCTACTTCGTCGTGGCCCACTTCCACTACACGATCTTCGGCACCGTGGTGTTCGCGATGTTCGCCGGGTTCTACTTCTGGTGGCCGAAGTTCACCGGGAAGCTGCTCGACGAGCGCCTCGGCAAGATCCACTTCTGGACCCTGTTCTTCGGCTTCCACCTCACCTTCCTGGTCCAGCACTGGCTGGGCGCGGAGGGGATGCCCCGCCGGTACGCCGACTACCTGGCGGCCGACGGGTTCACCGCCCTCAACACCCTGTCCACGATCGGCTCCTTCCTGCTCGGCGCGTCGATGCTGCCGTTCCTCTACAACGTCTGGAAGACGGCCAAGTTCGCCCCGATGGTCGGTGTGGACGACCCCTGGGGCTACGGCCGCTCGCTGGAGTGGGCGACCTCCTGCCCGCCCCCGCGGCACAACTTCACCACCCTGCCGCGGATCCGCAGCGAGTCCCCGGCGTTCGACCTCCACCACCCGGACATCGCGCTGGTCGAGGCAGAGGCGCACGGCGCGGTATGAGCGACCCGAGTCTGCGGCAGGGGGCCACCGAGGGGGAACTGAGCAACGAGGTGGAGGGGTACCTGCTCTGGCAGGCCCGCATCGCGGAGGCCGAGCAGCGTGCCCAGGAGTTCGTCCGGCCCATGGACTGGCTGACGACCGCCCAGCGCACGGAGATCGAGCAGAGTTACGTCGAGGACTCCCTGCGCCGGGCCCGCGGGGACCTGGAACGCATCGCCGCCCGCTGCACCTCGCTGCGGGCGGAGTACGAGAACCGGTACCAGGAGCTGAAACGGCGGTGCGTGGCCTGGACGCTGGGCGTCTGCGCGGGGCTGGCCGCGGTGGCGGCGCTGCTGATGCTCCTCTGAGAGCGCCGCCCCCTCGACCGCAGACGGTCAGCCGTCCCGGTGGGCCGCGGTGATCAGCTCGTGGGTGACCAGGCCGTGGTGCGAAACGCCGCGGAACTGGTCGGTCCGGTCAGCGGGAGAAGCGCGAGGCGCCCAGGTTCACCAGGTGGCCGACCATGTCGATCCGTACGCCGTCCGGTGTGGACCGGGCGGCGCTGAAGCCGACGTTCTCCGGGAGGTCGACACGCCAGGTGGCCGTGGCCTGTTCGGTGCCGGGGACGGTGAGGGAAAGCTCGTTGCCCTGGGCGAGCAGGGTGCCGGTGCCGTCGGCCTGCCGGCCGCCGACGGTGCCGCTGATCCTGAGCCGCGCCGCCTGACCGTCCGAGCCCGGCGCCTGCGACACCTTCACGGGTCCTCCGGTACCGGCCAACCGGGAGAGGACGCCGGACAGTTGGTCGTACGACAAGGTCAGGGTGCCGGTGACGAGGTTCGCCTCGGCGCTGCGGGCCGTCAACGAGGTCACCGTCACGCCGCGCAGGTCGAGTCGGAGCTGCCGGACACCGAGGTAGCCGCCCTGCGCGTTGCCCGTGGTGTCGACGGTGAAGTTCCGCGCCGTCAGGGCGACATGGTCGAAGTCCTGGCCGAACGCCTGGGTCAGGAAGGGGAAGCCCTTGATCGACACGTCGAGGTGGCTGTCGGTGGAGTTGCCGTAGCCGTACTTCTGCTCGACGAGCCGGGCGGCCTCCTTGTCCGCGTAGTGCAGGGCAATCCGGTCCGCGACGGTGAACAGTACGGCCAGGATCACGACCGTGATCGCCAGCACCTTGACCCGACGACGTCTCATCCCGATCTCCCCCATGCCGCGTCGAGTTGGTCCGCACGCGCCCCGCGCGCGCCCCGATCATGCACCACGTGCGGCCCGCCGAAGGCAGCGGGGGCACGCCAGGGCCGTACGCCCTGGCGTGCCCCCGTGCGGAGCGGTGCCCGGTGTCAGCGGCCGTGGCCCGCCGGGTCGCGGTCGTCCATGGCCGCGGCCTGTGCGGGGACCGTGCCGGCCGCCTGCTGCACGCGGTCGCCGTGGCCCGGCCACCACGCCGCGTGGCCGATGAGCGCGGTGAGGCTCGGCGTGAAGAACATCGCCATGACGAACGCGGCGATCGCGATGCCGAAGGAGACCGCGAAACCCATCTCCGTGAGCAGCGAGTTGCCGGCCAGCATCATGGTGGCGAAGGTCGCCGCCAGGATGAACCCGGCCGCGGCCACGGTCGGCCCGGCGTGCCGCAGGGCCATGCCGGCCGCCTCGCGCGGATCGCGGCCCTCGCGGGCCTCCTCGCGCAGCCGCGCGATCATGAGGATGTTGTAGTCGGTGCCGATGGCGACCACGAAGAGATACATGATCACCGGGAGCATGAACATCAGGCCGGAGTGCCCCTCCCCCTTCTGGAAGATCCACACCGTGGCACCGAGGGTGGCACCGAAGCCGAGGCCCACCGAGGCGATCAGGTACCAGGGCGCCACGACGCTGCGCAGCAGCAGGCCGAGGATGACCATGATGAGGACGGCGGCGAGGGGGAACACCGTGCGGTAGTCGTGGTTGACGGCCGCGTTGATGTCCTTGTAGATCGAGGACATGCCGCCGACCAGCGCCTCGGTGCCGGCGGGCGCACCCGCGTGCGCGACGTCGCGCACCCCTTGGACGGCGTCGATCGCGCGGTCCGTCGACGCCTCGTACTTGAGGGTGACGGTGAAGTCCGCGGTGGTGCCGTCCTTGTTGAGCTGGCTCATCCGGGCGCTCGCGACGCCGTCCACCGCGCCGAGCTTCCGTGCGTACCCGGCGAAGGCGCTCTTGTCGAGCGGCTTGCCGTCGGTGCTGGAGAGGTACACGTCCGTGGGCGCGGCGGCACCCGCCGAGTACGCCTTCTGCATCCGGTCCTGGACGACCATCGACTCCTTGGTCTTGGGCATCGAGCCCGAGGCCAGGTCGAAGGTGGCCTTGTAGCCGAGCGTGCCGACCGACAGCGCGAGCAGGACGAGGCCGGAGGCGACGGCGGTCAGCGCCGGGCGGCGCCGCACCGCGCGGCCGAGCGCGGCGAACCGGGCGTTCTCCGGCTCCTTCTGCCAGGACTTGGAGGGCCAGAAGACCTTGGGGCCGATGAGGGAGACCACGGCCGGGATCAGGGTCAGGCCCGCGACCAGGGTGGCCGCGACCGCGATGGCGAGCGCCGGGCCCATCTGCTTGAGGAAGCCGAGGGTGGACAGGACCAGCGCGAGGAAGGCGATGATGACCGCGCCGGCGGCCGAGGCGATGGCTTCGCCGACCCGGCCGACCGCGTTGATCATGGCTTCCTTGGGCTCGTCACCGGCCCTGAGGCGTTCGCGGTAGCGGAACATCAGGAACAGGAAGTAGTCGGTGCCCACGCCGAAGAGCACCACGATCAGGATGGACGAGATCGAGCTGTTGGCCTGGAGCCCGAACAGCTTGGTGGCGTAGGCGATCAGCCCGTTGGCCACGGCCGAGACCAGGCCGATGAGGACCAGCGGCAGGACGGCCAGGATCGGCGCCCGGAAGATGATCAGCAGGGTCACCAGGATGATGGCGAAGGTGCCGAAGCCGATCAGCGCCTGGCCGCGTTTGGAGGAGTCCTGCTGGTCGAGGGCCTGCGCGGCGGAGCCGCCCAGTTTGACGTCGAGATGAGTGCCCTTGGCCAGTTGCTTGACGTCCTCGCGCAACATCTTGGCCGCGTCGGCCTGTGCGGGCTGGCCGGCGCTCTTGCTGTCCATCTGGACCAGGGTCATGGCGTACCTGCCGTCCTTGGACGGCGGGCCGGGGACCACCTTCTGTACCTGGTCGATCTTCTTCTCGCCCAGCTCGGTGGTGATCCGGGCGACGTCCTTCTGGTCGGCGGCGGTCAGCCGGCCGCCGTCGGTGCGCTGGTAGAGCGCGATCGCGGAGGGCGTGAAGGCGCTGGGGAACGCCTTCTGCTGGAGATCCGCGGCTTTGATCGATTCGTAACTCTTGGGTAGAAAGCTGCTCTCGTCACTGTTCGAGGGCAGGCCTGGGGCGGTGGCGACGATCGCCACCGCGGCGATCAGCCATGCCACGATCGTCCAGACCGGATGCCGGACGACGGCAGCGCCAATACGTCGGAACATGCGGGAGGGTCCTCCTGTGAAGGAAGATCACCGCAGCCCGGGGAGCGGTCCCTGGCATCGGCGACCCCGACCGGCCCATGTCCGACGAGCCGGTCGAATGGTTGTCTTAGGGATCACATCGTAGTGACCGACGATACGTTCTTCGTACCGGATTCCGCGTGGCCCGTACCGCACCTCAAGCGGAGCAAACCGGTCCGGAAATCCGCCGGTCGAGATCTCGGCGCCGGTCCGCCTCGAAGGAGTCCCGGTGGGAGCGAGGCGGGTACGGCGGTCCCTGCGTCGCCGGTCCGCCCGCGTCCGGTCGGTCCAGCGGAAGGACCGGGCGAAGACCACGGCGTCGAACGCGCCGAGTCCGACCGGGAGTTCCTCGGCGCGCGGCCGTACCCGGCGGAGGACGTCCGTGACGACCCTTCCGGCGAGGGCCTGTCCAGGTGGGGTGGTCCGGTGGGAGCGACGAGGCGGAGGCGGCCCTATGGGGACGGCTCGGTGGAGGGGTGGCCGGGGGTGCGGTCGGGGGTGTTTCAGTGGGGGGCGCCGGCGAGGGCGGCCCGCGACCGGCGTCGCACCTCGGCGATCACCCGCGCACCGCGGTCCGGGGCGGTGTCGAGGCGGACGAGGACGGCCGGGACGGCTATCGCGGGAAGCAGATGATTGAAGAGCGCCGACATCCGTTCGTCCAGATCGGCCCAGTCGGCAACGGCCTGCGAGACGAGCTGGACCCCTATCCACGCCCCGAGGAAGACCTGCGCGGTCTCCTCCGGTTCCACGTGCGGCAGCACCTCGTCCCGGGCCCTGGCCTCCGCCAGCAGCGACGCGGTGAGTTCGGCCCAGGCGGGCCAGGCGCTGCCGAAGACGTTCCGCCCCTGGAGGTCGGCCGAGAGCCGAACTCCGGCCAGCAGCAAGGGCTCACGCGGCAGCCGGTCGGCCAGCGTCATGCCGGCGTCCACCCACTCCTGGAGCTTGACCTCGCGGGGGACGTGGTACTCGGCCGATATCTGCTCCTGGAGCACCCCGCGCGCGAGGGCGGCCTTGGAGTCGAAGTGGAAGTAGAGGGCGCCCTTGGTGACTCCGGCCCGGTTGAGGATCTCCGCGATGGTCGCCGCGGCATAGCCGCGCTCGGCGAACACCGCGGCGGCGGCCTCCAGCACAGCGCGTCGGGTTCGCACAGCTCGCTCCTGCTGAGCCATGGACCCTCCTCAAGCTGAACGTTAAACCAAACAGCCCGTACCCTACCCCACACCCCCTCTGCGACCGGGTCTCCACGGGCCGTTGGGGAGGCAGGGACGCAGGTGATCGAAGGGGACCGGTTCGCCCGGCCGGGCAGGGCGCGCAGAGCGGCTTCGCGCCCTCAGCGGGGACGGTTCGGCACGTGCGAGGGGTGACATGGTGTCAGCCCACCTGGCGGTCACGGCCGGCCAGCAGCCCGGCTCCCGACTGCACGACCGTCAGCGCCATCACGAACACCAGAGGGGTCCGCCAGCCGCCGGAATGCTGATAGAGGACGCCGACGACGACGGGCCCGGGGATCGACAGCAGGTAGCCGAAGCTCTGTACGAAGCCGGATAGACGGGCGACGGTGCCCCCGTCCCGGCCGCGCATGCCGATCATCGTCAGGGCCAGCGGAAAGGAGCAGTTGGCCACGCCGAGCAGCGCGGCCCAGAGCCAGGGCGCGGCGGCCGGCGCGGCCCACAGTCCGGCGAAGCCGGCCAGGCCGCACCCGCTGACGCAGACCGCGATGCCGCTCTGGCCGCGAAGTCGCCCGGCGACGGCGGACAGCACGAAGGACAGCGGGACGCCCAGCAGCGAGGTCACGGAGAACAGCAGTCCGGCGGTCTCGGCCGAGAGGCCCGCGTCACGGAAGATCTGCGGCAGCCAGCCGATGAGGATGTACGCGGCACTGGCCTGGAGACCGAAGTAGGCGGTGAGCGCCCAGGCCGTCGGATCGCGGGTGAGGCGGACGTCGGCCGATGCCGTGCGCGGCGGCACGTCCGCGCGCGGACCGGCGACCCGCGCACGGCGACGGGCCAGTCCGAGCCAGGGCGGTACGGCCAGTACGGCGAGCACGGCCCAGGCCCCGAGCCCGCATCGCCAGTCACCGCCGAACGCCCGGGTCACCGGGACCGTGACCGCGGCGGCACTGGAGGCGCCGGCGTTCAGCGCCATGGAGTACAGACCTGTCATCGCGCCGACCCGGTCCGGGAACCGCTGCTTGACCACGGCCGGAAGCAGCACGTTGACGATGGCGATTCCGGCGAGCGCGACGGCGCTGAGCACGACGAACAGCGTGGCGTCCATGGCGAGCGGACGCAGGGCGAGGCCGAGCGCCAGCACCACGGAGCCGGCCAGGACGGCGCCGCTCGGGCCGAGGCGCCGGGCCAACCGCGGCGCGGCGAAGCCGATCGCCGCGAAACAGGCGGCGGGAAGGGACGTCAGCAGCCCCGCGACGGTGCCGCTCATGGCGAGCGAGGTGCGCACCTCTTCGAAAACGGGGCCCAGGCCGGTGACCGCCGGGCGCAGGTTCAGCGCCGCCATGACGACGGCCAGGACCGCCAGCGGACGCGCCCCCGAGCCCGCCCCCGCGTCCTCGTCGACGCGTAGGCCCTGTCGACTCGTCCGCCCCTCACTCACCATGCGCTCATGTTGACTCATGGGATGACCCGACGTCCAGTGAGTCCTCGTAGAATCAAGGGATGAGCCTTGAGCGTGTCCGTCGCGAAGCGCTGTCCGACCAGGTGATCGACCGGCTGCGGCGCCAGGTCGCCTCCGGTGTGTGGCCGGTGGGGACGCGGATTCCCAGTGAGCCGGAGCTGGTCGAGCGACTCGGGGTGGCGCGCAACACCGTGCGCGAGGCCGTGCGGGCGCTCGCCCATACCGGGCTGCTGGAGACCCGGCACGGCTCGGGCACCTACGTCCGGGCGACCAGCGAGTTGGCCGGGGTGATGCGGGCCCGTTTCGCCGAGGCGCCCGCCGATGACGTGAGCGAGGCGCGCGGCGCCCTGGAGACACGGGCGGCACGTCTGGCCGCCGTCAGGCACACCGCGGACGACCTGCGCCGGCTCGAAGTCGCGCTCGCCCAGCGGGAGCGGGCGTGGTCGTCCGGTGACCGGATCGTCTTCGTGGACGCCGACGCCGCCTTCCACCTGGCCGTCGTCGCCGCCTCCCACAACATGGTGCTGATCGGACTGCACGCGGACCTGGGCGAGGTGATCCGCGAGTCGCTGCTCGACCACTTCCGCGACGAGTTGTCGCCCGAGCGGTACCAGGATCACGCGGGGCTCGTGGAGGCGATTCGCGCAGGCGACGCCGAGCGGGCCGCGCGCGAGGCCGGCTCGTACACGGCGGGATGCGCGGCCCGGCCGGTCGCCGGCGCCTGAGCGCGGGCGGGAGGGGAGGCGGCGCGAACCGGTCCGTTTCAGGCTTGAATCAGGAGAGAGAGCGCACCACCTCATCACCACCGCCCCTGGAGGTCCTCATGCGCGTCGCGGTCACCGGGTCCAACGGACTCATCGGTTCCGCCCTTGTCCGCTCGCTCCTGGACGACGGGCATCAGGTCGTCCGGCTCGTCCGCGGCGCCCCGTCCGCCGGTCCGCGCGACGGCAGTGAGGTGGCGCCCTGGGACCCGGCCGGGGGTGAGGCCGCGCTTCAGGGGGCGGAGGCGGTGGTGCACCTGGCGGGAGCCGGGATCGGGGACAGGCGGTGGACCGCCTCGTACAAGCGGGAGATCCGGGACAGCCGGGTGCGCGGCACCCAGACCATCGCGCGGGCGTGCGCCGGCGCGGCCGTGCCGCCGCGTGTGCTGGTGTCCTCGTCCGCGACCGGGTACTACGGGGACACCGGCAGCCGGATCGTGGACGAGAGCGCGCCGGCCGGGAGCGATTTCCTGGCGTCCGTCTGTGTCGAGTGGGAGGCCGCGGCCGGACCGGCGCGGGAGGCGGGAATCCGGGTGGTGCACCCGCGGACCGGGCTGGTGGTCGCGGGCGAGGGCGGCGCCTTCGGGAAGATGCTGCCGTTGTTCCGGCTGGGCCTCGGCGGGCGGCTCGGGTCCGGGGACCAGTACTGGCCGTTCATCTCCCTGACCGACCATGTCGCGGCCCTGCGCTTCGCCCTCGACACCGACGCGCTGTCGGGTCCCGTGAACTTCACGGCTCCCGAGCCGCCGACGAACCGCGAGGTCACCCAGGCTCTGGGCCGCGTCCTGCACCGCCCGGCCCTCGCGCCGGTCCCCGCCTTCGCACTCCGCGCGGCACTCGGCGAGTTCGCGACGAGCATCACCTGCAGTGCGCGTGTCGTCCCGACGGCCCTGCTGAAGGCGGGCTTCACCTTCCGTCATCCGACCTTCGAACAGGCGCTGGAGTCCGTGCTCTGACCGGCTGCCGCGCCGAGGACCCGCCGTCACGCGTCACGCCGAGCGGGCGACGCCCCGCCCCGGAGGGTCCGCGCGCCGCCCGCACCGTTCGCCTCAGCCGGTCGGGACCGGGATCAGTGGCGGTGGCCGTCCGTCCGGCGCGGGTGGGTCGTGGTGCGGTGCCGGTTCCAGGAGACCTGGTCGACGAGGCGGCCGCGGTCGTCGCGCAGCCTGGCGGTGTCCGAGTTGTCCCAGACCTGGGAGCGGCGGTCCTGGAACGGGTCGGACCAGAGGTGGCGACCGGCGCCGGTGTGGACGCGGACCGTGGCGCGCGCGCCGAGGGAGTAGTGGCGGAAGGTATAGGTGTGTCCGACAGCGTCCAGCCGTTCAGGTTCACCGCCCGGCGCGACTCGTCGGTCACGGCCGCCCACTGCGGGTTCAGCGCGACGTCGGACCGGGCGCCGCGGCCCGTGGCCTACCGGTATCTTCCTTTTGCCTGGGGTATGAACGAGTTGACCCTTTGTTCGGAGCCGCCGTCTGCTCGGAGGACCCTGTGTGCCGCTTGTTCGGGCTGACCAGCGCTCCCCGGCGCACCCGTGCCACCTTCTGGCTGCTGGAGGCGCCCGACAGCCTCAGCGCGCAGAGCCACCGGGAGCCGGACGGCACCGGGCTCGGGTACTACGCGGCCGACGGCACACCCGAGGTGCACAAGGCGCCGATCGCCGCGTACGAGGACCGCGCCTTCGCCGAGGAGGCCCGGGACGTGGAGTCCGCCACCTTCCTCGCGCACATCCGGTACGCCTCGACGGGCGGCCTGGACGTGCGCAACACCCACCCCTTCGAGCAGCGGGGCCGCCTGTTGGCGCACAACGGGGTGATCGAGGGACTCGACCTGCTCGACCGTCACCTGGGCGAGGACCGTGCCCTGGTGCGCGGCGACACCGACTCCGAGCGGTTCTTCGCCCTCGTCACCCGGGAGACCGAGGCACACGGCGGCGATGTGTCGGCGGGGCTCGTGGCCGCGGCCCGGTGGGTCGCCCGGAACCTGCCGCTGTTCGCGCTGAACGTCATCCTCGTGACGGCCGGCGAACTGTGGGCCCTGCGCTATCCGGATACCCATGAGCTGTACGTCCTGGAGCGGCCGGCCGGCGGCCGTCACGGCTCACGCCATCTCGACCACACCGGCCGGCACGGGCGGCTGCGGGTGCGCTCGGCGGCGCTGGCCGACCTCTCCTCCGCCGTCGTGGCCAGCGAGCCCATGGACGAGGACCCGCGCTGGCGGCTGCTCGCACCCGGCGAACTGCTGCACGTGGACCGCCGTCTCGACGTCACCTCCCGCATCGCGCTGCCCGATCCGCCGGCGCACCCCCTCACCCTCGCGGACCTGCGTCCCGACGCGGCGGCCTCGCAGCGGCCCGTCTGACGGCACCGGGGCTCAGGAGTCGGAGTCCGGCTTGTTCCGGGCCTCCGCGTACGCCTCGGACGGCGTCATGGGCACCCCGTTGAGCGTGACCGTCCTGTACGCGCTGACCTTGGCGCACGCCTTGGCCTGGTCGGCCGTGGAGGCATGGGCGTTGGAGACGGCCGTCTTGGTGTCGGCGGGTCCTGCGGAGCCGCCGGGGAAGGTGGTGCCGCTGGTCCAGTCGCCCCCGATGACCAGGGTCAGGCCGGTGCCGGTGCCCTGCTTGAGATGCGCGCCGGACAGGCCGAGCGCCTTGGCGACCGTCTGGGCGGCGCCCTTCTGCCCGTCGCCGTAGGTCAGCGTGGTGGTCGCCGCCGGGCTCGGCGCGTTGGCCGTGGTCGTACCGGAGCCGAAGCCCTGGTCGGTGAGCGCGGTGGCGATGGCGGAGGCGCGGCCGGTGACGGCGGTGCCGTTCTCGACCGTCACGGCGATCTGCGCGGCGGGCACGCTCGGCGTGGTGGCCTTCTTGGTGGCGGAGGCCGCCGCGCTCTTGCCGCCGGACCCGGTGGTCAGGGACTGGTCGTTGGCGATGGTGGCGAAGAGCGTCTTGGCGCCGGGGCCGACCACCACACGGTTGTCGTCGGACGGGTCGGCCGCCGTCTGCATGGTGGTGAAGGTCATCCGCTTGGTGGGGACCTTGTTCACGTCCGAGGCGAGCGCGATCAGCTTCTTCACCGTGCCGAGCCCGTCGTCCACGGTGAGCGCCTTGGTGGCGGCGTCCGCGAGATCGTAGACCGCGCCGGGGTCGGTGAGCGTGCCCGCGCTCTTGAACTTGCGGATCATCGAGCTGAGGAAGATGTGCTGGGAGATCGTGCGCCCCAGGTCGCTGCCGTCGCCGAAACCGTGCCGGGAGCGGACGAACTCCAGGGCCGCGACCCCCTTGAGCGTGTGGGTGCCCTTGGACAGCTTCAGGTGCGAGTAGGTGTCGTAGACGTTGTCGCTGACGCACACGGGGACGCCGCCGACCGCGTCGGACATCTTGACCACGCCGGAGAAGTCGAGCTTGACGAAGTGGTCGATGGGGATGCCGGTGAGCTGGTGGACGGTCGCCACCTGGCAGGCGGGGCCGTACTGGAGGGCGCTGTTGATCTGGCCGAAGTAACCCGGGGTGGACTGGCCGTTCTCGGTGTTCTTGCAGGCCGGGACCTGCGTCATGGTGTCGCGCGGGATGCTCATCACGGTGGCGTTGGAGCGGTCGGCGGATATGTGCACCACCATCTCCACGTCCGCGTTGCTGCCGGTCTGCACCCCGGTGTGGGAGCAGCCGCCGCCGAGCTTGCAGTCCGCCGCGTTGGTGCGCCCGTCCGAGCCCATCACCAGGATGTTGATCGGGGTGCGGCCGAAGGCGTCGGCCTTCTCGGTGCCGCCCTTGCCGTCGAGGGAGAGGCTGTGGATGTTGCCGTTCAAGTGCTCGTAGAACCACCAGCCCGCGCCGGCGGTGATCACGATGAGCGTCGACAGGGATATCGCGGCGGTCTTCAGCACGCGCTTGCCGCGCGGCGCCGGGCGGGCCCTGCGGGCACGTTTTCCACCGCGGGAGCGCGCCGCCGCGCGAGCCGCGGCCCGGCCACCCTGGGGGCGGGCCTCGTCAGCGCGTGGCGCCTCGGAACGTGGCGCGTCCGGCTCGGGCGCCCGCTGGCCGGGCACCCGCCGGTCGCGGCGGCGTGTGGCCTGGCCGGCCGGCCCGTCCCACGGGTCGCTCATCTCCCACTCCCCTGAACGGTCGGGCCGGGCCGTCGACGCTGCGGCCGGGCGTGCGCGGTGGTGTACGAGGCGGTGACGTGCCGCCCCACCTCGATTGCGTAGTTGCGCAATCTAACAAACAAATGGCCCGGAGCAGCAGGGATGCACACGAGATTCACAGGTGAGGCACCTCATCGCACCGAAGGGCCCGGGCGAGGTGGTACGGCAGCCGGAGTTTACGCGCCCCGTCTGTGAGCGGAGCGTACAGGTGGAGGCTCTTACCCGGACCGGCTGCCCGGTGGCCGGAAGGTGCGGTGACGCTCAGCCGCCGATCCCGTGCAGCCGGCGAACGGGCATGGCGGCGTGCTGGGCGCGGGCGGTGAGCTGGCCGACCATCACGCGGACGAGGGTCACGACGTCCGGATCGCCGATGTAGTACACCTGCCGCCTGCCCTCGCGGCGGGAGCGGACGAGCCCGGCGAGCTTCAGCTTGGCCAGGTGCTGGCTGACCGCGGGCAGCGCGCCGCCCACCCGGTCGGCGAGGTGTGTGACATCGCTCTCACCCTGTGACAGGGCCCACATCAGATGGAGCCGGGCGGAGGAGGCGAGCAGCCCGAACGCGGCGGCGGCCTCGGTCAGCACCTCGGCGGGCGGATCGTCGTAGCCCCCGGCGATGTCCGTCACGACCTTCTCCCGTCCCCGCCCTCAGCACTGCCGACGCAGATGCGCCGACCCAGTGTAGGCGTCCGGTCGCTCCGGCGGTCCGAACCCGCCGCCGGGTCGGGGAGTACGGACCACCCGCGCGAGGCGGCGGGTGTCACTCCTCGTAGAAGTTGTTGACGACGTCCGGCTCGTCGTCGTCGAACGCCTCGTTCAGCAGCGCGCCGCCGATGAGTCCGGCCGCACCGGCGCCGATGAGCGCGCCCGCGCCGAACCGGCGGCCGCCGCCGTGCTCTTGGTGCCCGTGGTGGTGGTCGTGGTGACGGTCGTCGTACGGCTGGGCGTATCCCGGCTGCGGATAACCCTGTGGGGGACGGCCCTGCGGCGCGTGGCCCTGCGGTACCGGCTGGGGGTAGCCCTGCTGGGGCGGGGTGTAGAAGGGCGGCACCGTGGTCTGCACCCGCTGGGCGCAGCCGCCGCACGTCTGGACGGGGCGGGGCACGCCCCACTGCGGGAACCAGGTCACGGTCACCACGCCCGGTCCGTGGTCGGGGTCGAAGAAACAGATCACGGGGGAACTCCCGGGGGACGGCGGGGACACGGCGGACGCGGGGGTGACGGGCGGTGCGGGCACGGCCTGCGGGACGGGCGGTGCGGAGGCGACGAACGGATCCGGGGGCTTCCGGGGCGCCGGGTCGGACACCGGCATCAGCCCCGGCCCCGGAGCCGTCTCGGGCCCCGACGCCGGTTCACGCGCCGACTCCCGCAGCACCTCCACCCCGTAGTCGCTCGCGAGGCCCGCGAGGCCCGCGGCGTAACCCTGGCCCACCGCGCGGAACTTCCACTCCGCGCCGTGCCGGTACAGCTCGCCGAGGACCAGTGCCGTCTCGTTCGCGAGGGCCGCCCCGGTCAGTTCGTAGCGGGCCAGTTCGGTGCCGCCGTCCTCGTCGAGGACGCGGATGCGGGCGCACCGCACCGGTCCGAAGGCGTGACCGCGTCCCGCCGCTCCGTTCAGGCACACCGGGAAGACGACCTTCTCCACGGCGTCCGGGACCCGGGTGAGGTCGATCCGGATCCGCTGGTCGTCCCCGCCGACGGGTCCGCCCCGGCCGGAGTGCCGGACCGAGCCGTCGGGGCTGTCCGGGTGGTCGTGGAAGACGACGTGGTCGTCGGACAGCACCCTGCCGGAGCCGTCGCAGAGCAACGCGCCCGCGTCCAACTCGTCGCCGGTCCCGGCCTGCCAGCCCAGCCCGACCGTCACGGCAGTCAGCCCCGGGGCCTGCCTGCTCAGCGACACGTTGCCGCCCTTGGCCAGGGTCGCGCTCATGCATGTCCTCCAGGGCCGCCGCGGGAGACCGTGTCCATGATGATCAACGAGTTCCGCCCCTCACCGGTTCCACGTTCAGAGAGTTCACAGATGGGCGGAGATCGCGGGCAGCAGGTCCTGGAAGGTGCGTCCCGAGGCCGGTTCGCCGAGGGCCTGCAACTGCCAGCCCCCGCCCGCGCGGTGGAGCTTCGCCATGATCTGCGCCGTGTACGCGCCGCCGCCGCCGAGGGTGTAGCGGGCGAGTTCCTCGCCGGTCCGCTCGTCGACGAGGCGGCAGAAGGCGTCCCGCACCTCGTCGAAGGTCTGGCCCGTGAAGGAGTTGACGGTGAACACGATCTGGTCGACGTGGCCGGGGACGCGCGCCAGGTCCACCAGGATGACCTCGTCGTCGCTCCCGGCGCCCGCGCCGCCGACGAGGTTGTCGCCGAGGTGACGTACCGAACCGTCGTCGCTCGCCAGATGGCGGAAGAAGACGACGTCCGCGAGTCGCCCGCCCGCGAACAGCAGGGCGGAGGCGTCCAGGTCGATCTCCCGGGTGCCGGCCAGTCTGGCCAGGAACCCCTTGCGTGGTACGGCCCGCCAGCCCAGGCCCATCCGCACGGCGTTCAGCGCGCCGCCCTCCGCCTTGTCGAGGCTGATCCGCTGACCCTTGCTCAGGTTGACCGACACGGGTCCGCTCCCTTGGTCTCGTCGCCCTCACCGGTTCGCCGACGCGAATCTACAACACTGTAGAGGGAAGAGGGCGCATCTCGGCTCTGTACGATGTGACGCTCCTTCGGCAGCGAGGGGGCGAGGCACGAGAGCGGCAGGCTGGAAGGGGGATCACGGGTGGCGGAGCCGGACACGCACCGTCGGCGCAGGGCGCAGGGGGCGTTGGAGACACGGGTGCTCGGGGCGCTGCACGAGGCCGGCGGTCCGGTGACCGCGGGCTGGGTGCGGGACCATCTGGCCGCCGGGCTCGCCTATACGACCGTGATGACGGTCCTCGGCCGGCTGCTGGCGAAGAACGCCGTCACCCGCAGGCGCGAGGGGCGCTCCTTCGTATGGCTGCCGGCCGCGGACGAGGCGGGACTCGCCGCGCTGAAGATGCGCCGGGTCCTGGACGGGGAACAGGACCGGCGGGCAGTGCTCGCCAGCTTCGTCACCGCGCTGCCGGAGGGCGACGAGCGCCTGCTGCGCGAACTGCTGGAATCCGGCGACGGCTGACCGCGCATGGGAATCTTCGTCTTCCTGCCCCTGGTCCTGCCGCTGACCGCCTGGCCGATCGCCCGGCTGGCCGAGCAGCGGCTGCACCCGCGCACCGCGACCGTGCTGCTGACCTCGGTTTCCACCGTGATGGCGCTGTGCAGCACGGTGTGCCTGGCCCTGCTGATGGTGGTCGGCACCGCCCAACTGCCGGGCAATCCGCTGCCGGACGGCTGGTCCGATCCGGAGGTGCGCGAAAGCGTGCCCCGGCACGAGATCGCGGGCAAGGCCGCGATTCCCGCGCTGTTCGCGGTCGTCGCCGCGGGCTGCCGCACGCTGACGCGTCATGTGCGGGTACGGCGGCGGGCCCACCGGGCGCTCGCCGGGTTACCGCGCACGGAGGTGGCGGTGCTGCCGCACCCGGCGCCGTACGCCTACGCGCTGCCGGGCGGGCGGCGGGACCGGGTCGTGGTGTCCACCGGCATGCTCGGGGCCCTGGCCTCCCGGGAGCGGCGCGCGCTGTTCGCACACGAGCGGGCCCATCTCGCCGCCCGGCACCACCGTCATCTGCTGCTGGTGCAACTGGCCGCCTGCGCCAACCCGTTCCTGCTGCCGCTGCGCACGGCGGTGGCGTACACGGCGGAGCGGTGGGCCGACGAGGACGCCGCGCGGGCCGTGGGCAGTCGCAGGATCGTGGCCCACGCGATCGGCAGGGCGGCGCTGGCCTCCGCCCGGCCGGCGCCCGCGCCGACGCTGCCCGAGCTCGCCGCGCCCGGCCCGCTCCCCCGCCGGGTCGCCGCCCTGCTGGGACCGGCCCCGGCGACGCGCGCCTGGCCGTCCCTGTTCACGACGGTCGGCCTCGCGGTGTGGACCGCGGCCACCGGCGCCGCCCTGTCCGCGATGTTCTCGGCCAACTCGGCGCTCACCCTGCTGTTCCTGCTGCGCACCGCCACTCCGCTGTGACCCGCGAGGGAGAATCGCCGACCATGACCGCGACCACGGATCGGACCGCCGCCCGCCGCAGCCTGGAGGGCCTGGCGCTCGGCGACGCCTTCGGCGAACGCTGGTTCCCGCTCTTTCGCGAACCTCGCCGGGCCCTGCGGGAGATACGCGACCGGCGCGCCCCCGAGGAGTCGCCGTGGCACTGGACCGACGACACGGCGATGGCCCTCGCCCTGCTGCGGGTGCTGGACGAACACGGCGAGGTACGCCCACGCGAGCTGGCCCTGGCCTTCGCGCTCGGCTACGCCGCCGATCCCGCGCGGGGTTACGGCCACGGCATGCACCAGTTGCTGCCGCGGCTGCGCGAACTACCCGATCAGTGGCGGGAGTTGGCATGCGAGCTGTTCGGCGGGGAGGGCAGTCTCGGCAACGGGGCGGCCATGCGGGTGGCGCCGCTGGGCGCGTTCTTCCACGGCAGCCTCCCCCGGGTGGTGGCGGAGGCGAGGCGATCCGCGGAGGTCACCCACGCCCACCCCGAGGGCGTGGCCGGAGCGGTCGCCGTCGCGGTCGCGGCCGCGCTGTCCGCGCGGGGGTCGCTGACCGTCGCCGAGGTGGCGGCCCTGACCCCCGACGGCACGGTCCGGGACGGGCTGGCCCGCGCCGCCGAGGTGCCCTTCGCCACCGAGCCGTGGCGCGCCTCGGACCTGCTCGGCAACGGGCAGCGGATCCGCGCCGACGACACGGTGCCGTTCGCCGTGTGGTGCGCGGCCCGGCATCACGACGACCTGGTGTCCGCCCTGTGGAGCACGGCGGAGGGGTTCGGCGACGTCGACACCACGTGTGCCATCGCCGGCGGCATCGTGGCCGCGCGCACCGGCGTGGGGGCCGTACCGCGGGAATGGCTGGAGCGCCGGGAGCCGCTGCCGGGCGGCACCGGTCCGGCATCGTCGGGGGAATCCGGGGCAGGCGGCCGGTGAACGGGGGTCCGGGCAGGGACCACCCAAGACCGCGGAACAGGGACCTTCGAGCAGGCCGAGGTACGTGTGACAGACAGTGTGAGCACCGACGAACCGCTGGAACCGGGCGGGCTGACGGTCGATCGCGCCCCGCTCGACGGGGCCGTCGTCGTGACCGTGACCGGTGAGGTCGACCACCGGACCGCGGGCACGCTGTGCCGCGTGCTGATGCCCGCGGACACCCTGGACGTGCCCCGCACGATCGCCGACCTCGCCGGGGTCGGGTTCATGGACTCCAGCGGCATCAACGTCCTCATCGCCGCCCACCAGGCCCATGAGCCGGCCGGCTGGCTGCGCCTGGCCGGGGTGCGCAGACCGGTGCTGCGCACCCTGGAGATGGTCGGGCTCACCGGCCTGATCGGCTGCTACCCGAGCGTGGAGGCGGCGCTGGACGCGTGAGCCGTCGCTAGGAGGTGGCGGTCTGGTGCGTCCGCGGGACGGTGGCCTCGGCGCCGGCCCTGATCGACTCGACCACCTCCTGGTGCAGGTCCCGGCTACCGCGCTCGGAGCGGCAGGGCACCGGGCTGCCGCTGAGCGTGAACCACTGGGAGGTGCCGCTGTACTGCACCGACACATCGGCCTTGCGGCCGTCCCAGGTGGTGTGGACGGTCAGGTCGCCGGTGAGGATGCCCGCCTCGACGGTGCGGGCGCCGCCCCGGCCGGTGAAGACCCCGGGGGTGGTCCACGATGCGAAGACCATGCTCTCAGCCTCTCTTCTCCGCTCCACGCCCCCTTGACGGGTTTGCGTGTTTATATCCCCGTACGCTTGTCCTCCATGGTGCGCCATCGGGGCGGTGCGTGGATGGGGCCGTCCGGCCCTCTTGCCGGAGGTCCGGTGCCGGACGGCACTGGTGCGCGGGCGGTTCTCGTGGTGTGCTGGGGATGGCGGGAAGAGCCGTTGAGACGCGGAGAAGCGGCCGGCAGCCGCGCACCGCGCAATCAGGATCCGCGAGAAGTGGGTGGCCCTTCCCGCCCCGTCCCATGCCCACCCGGCTCCCCCGTCCGCAGTACGCGTACACCGGGTGCCCGGATGGTGCGGGAGCCCGCACGTCTCCCGCGTCCGCACCCGCCCGAGCCCGCACGTGAGCCCGTGCGGGCCTGCACGTGGGCCGAAAGGCCCCGCGCGGGGTCCGGGCGACCTGTGGCGGCGCCGGGCGCTCGCACCCACGCTGGGAACACCACCCCAGGAAGGGAGCCGGTGCGATGACCTCCGCCACCACCATGACCACGGCGCTCGAACCCGTACAGCGCGATCGCCTGATGAGCCTCGCCCGTGAGGTCTCCTTCGAGGCCGGGGCGCGGCTCTTCGAGGAGGGACGGCGCGCCGACCGCTTCTGGATCGTGCGCACCGGCACCATCGCCCTGGACCTGCGCGTGCCCGGCCGCCGCCCCGCCGTCATCGAGACGCTCGGCCACGGCGAACTGGTCGGCTGGTCCTGGCACTTCCCGCCGCACATCTGGCAGCTGGGTGCCGAGGCGATGAGCCCCGTGCGGGCCTGGGAGTTCGACGCCGGCCCCGTACTCGCGCTGTGCGACGAGGACCCGGAGTTCGGGCGGGCGATCGCCCTCTGGGTCGGTCGCGTGGTCGCCCAGCGGCTGCACGCCTCCCGCGTCCGGCTGCTCGACCTCTACGCCCCCTATGGCAGCGGGAGCGCCAAGTGACCGCCCGGCCGCCCGGCCAGGAGCCACCGACCGGCAGCCCCCACCGGGTGGGCGACGTGATGACGCGCGCCGTGGTGGCGGTCGGGCGTACGGCCCTGTTCAAGGACATCGTGGCGCGGATGGAGCAGTGGAACGTCAGCGCCCTGCCGGTGCTGGAGGGCGACGGCCGGGTGGTCGGCGTGGTCTCCGAGGCGGATCTGCTGCCCAAGGAGGAGTTCCGGGACAGCGATCCCGACCGGATGACCCAGCGGCGCAGGCTGGGCGACCTGGCCAAGGCCGGGGCGGTGACCGCGGAGGAGGTGATGAGCACGCCCGCGATCAGCGTGCGCGCCGACGCCACGCTCGCCGAGGCGGCGCGCATCATGGCGCTCAAGCGCGTCAAGCGGCTGCCGGTGGTGACGGCGGAGGGCGTGCTGGAGGGCGTGGTCAGCCGGGGCGATCTGCTCAAGGTGTTCCTGCGCGAGGACCGCGAGCTGGCCGACGAGATCCGGCGCGAGGTGCTGGACGTGCTGTTCCCGGCACCGGTCGAGCCGCTGCACGTCGTCGTGGTCGACGGGGTGGTGACGCTGACGGGGAAGGTCACGGACGAGACGCTGATCCCGCTCGCGGTGCGGATGGTGCGGGGAGTGGAGGGCGTCGTGGGGGTGGACTGCTATCTGACGGAGAGCTGAGGGCCGTGGCCGCCGCACTCCAGAGGGCCGAGCAGCCGCCCTGGTCGAGGGCCGAGCAGCCGCCCTGTCGCCGTGCCCGAGACGTCGGCCGCCCCTCAGCCCCGGCCTCCGCTGAGGTTCCCCCAGCGCGGCCCTATCTGCTTCCACTCCTCGTCCCACTCGGCCATCCGGCGCCGGATGAGCCGGTTGCGCACCAGCCAGCCCGCGCACCAGACCGCCGCGCCGGCCGAGGGACCGACGAGGACGCCGGTGAGGGCCGCCTGGAGGTCGGCCGAGGCGCCGGTGACGGGCGGGGCGACGACGTGGTCGGCTTGGTCGGCCCAGACCGTGACGCTGCTTCCCGCGGGGGCGCCGGGCACGACCTTCGCCCGGTCGGTGTGCACCGAGCCGTCCGGGTCGGTCCAGCGCACCATGGCCCACACCCGTCCGTCGTCGTACCCGGTGCCGACGGCCGGGGGCGGGGCGGCCTGATCGGTGAGGACCGCCGAGACGGGGTGCACCCGGGCGAGCCGGGCCGCGTAGGACTCGGCGGACGCCTGGGCCGCGAGCAACCCGGCGAGGACGCCGCAGACCAGGACGAGCACCCAGGCGGCGAGGACGATCCACGCCTCGACGACGTCGCTGTGCCTCCGCAGCGGATTGCGCCGCCACCGCCACAGCCGTACCGGCCTGACCGTCGTGGCAGGTGTCCGTGACATCGTCACCGCCTCCTCTCGCGTCGGCGGCCCCTCAGCGGGTGCGGGCCGACTCGGCGTCCGGCAGGTCCGGGTCCAGATCCGGGTGGCGCGGCGGTCCGGCCAGCGCACACCGCACGTCCACCACGCCGGGCACGGCCCGGGCGAGGCGCGCGGCGAGCGGCACGAGGGCGGTCTCCCGGACCCGGCCGCGAAGCGTCACGACACCATCGTGCACCTCCACCCGGATCCCGGCCGCTTCTGCGCCGAAGAGCCGGGCGACGACGTCGCCGGCGACCTCGTCGGCGATGTCCCCGTCGCCGCGCAGGAACACCTTGAGCAGGTCGGAACGGCTGACGATGCCGAGCAGGGTGCCCTCGGGGTCCACCACCGGGAGCTGCTTGACGCGGGCGCGGGCCATGACGCGCGCGGCGTGCCCGAGGGTGGCGTCCGGGGGCACCGTGACCGCCGGGGTGGTCATCAGCTCTTCCGCGCTCGCCGCCTCGGCCTTGGTCAGCTCGGCGAGGTGCCGCGTCCTGCCGTAACGGTCGAGGTCGCTGTCGCGGTACTCCTCCTTGGGCAGCAGATCCGCCTCGGAGACGACGCCGACGACGTGTCCGGCGTCGTCCAGCACCGGCACCGCGCCGACCCGCCACTCGCGCATCGCCTGGACGATGTCCTTGAAGCCCGCGCCGGTGCGCAGGGCGAGCACCCTGCGGGTCATCACGTCGCGCACGGTGGTCGGAGTGCCGTCCATGGCTTCCTCCCGGGGCTCTGGTGCCGCCTGGCACGTTCAGCCTGTGGTCGCCGCCCGGCCGGTGTCATGGGCCGACCGGACCCGACCGGGTGCCCGCCGGTCCCGGAGGACCCGGGCCTACGACGAGGGCAGCGGGACCCGCCACTCCAGTGTGGCCCCGCCCCCTTCGCTCTCGCCCACTTCGAGCCCGCCGCCGAGCCGCTCCGCGCGCTCCGCCATGTTGCGCAGCCCGCTGCGGCGGCCGCCGGAGGGGATGCCGACGCCGTTGTCACGGACCCGCAGGCACACCTCGCGGCCGTCGGTGGCGAGCAGCACCTCGGCGCGGTCGGCGTGGGAGTGCCGGGCGACGTTGGTGAGGGACTCGGAGAGCACGGCGATCACGTGGTCGGCGATCTCGCCCGGTACGTCGGTGTCGACCAGGCCCTCCATGCGCACGCTGGGCGTGAAGCCCAGCACCGGGGCCGCCTCGCCGGCCGCCCTGACGACGCGGGCGCGCAGGCCGCCCGCGGCGGTGCCCTCGCGGGCGCGCAGCCCGAAGATGGTCGAGCGGATGATCTTTATGGTCTCGTCCAGGTCGTCCACGGCGCGCAGGACCCGTTCGGAGGCCTCGGGGTGCTCGATGAAGCGGCCCGCGCTCTGCAGGGTCATACCGGTGGCGAACAGGCGCTGGATGGCGAGGTCGTGCAGGTCCCGGGCGATGCGGTCACGGTCCTCAAGGAGGGCGATCTGCTGGGCGGCCTGCCGGCGCTGGGCCAGCTCCATGGCGATGGCGGCCTGCGCGGCGAAGCCGTGCAGCCTCTCGGTCTCCTTGTCGGAGAACGCCGGCTGGTCGCTCGCGCGCGCCAGCAGGACCACACCGCGGGCGCCGCCCTCGCCGGTGCCGATGGGGACGGCGACGGCGGGGCCGAGGCCGTCGAAGCGCGGCGGTTCCTGGCAGACGCGGTCGTCGTGGGAGACGTCGTCGCTGGTGACCGGGGCCGCCGTGGTGAAGGCCAGGCCCATGAGGCTGTGGTCGAGGGGCAGTACGAGGCCGCGGTGGGCCTCGGCCTGGGCACCCACGGCGATCTCCACACCGAGCGCCTCGGTGTCCGGCATCGGCATCGCGACGGCGGCGAGGGCCGAGCCGGTGATCTCGCGGGCGCGTTCGGCGATCAGGTCCAGCGCCTCGGCGCGTTCGCTGCCGGACATC
Source organism: Streptomyces sp. NPDC001056 (assembly GCF_053598955.1). Taxonomy (NCBI): domain Bacteria; kingdom Bacillati; phylum Actinomycetota; class Actinomycetes; order Kitasatosporales; family Streptomycetaceae; genus Streptomyces; species Streptomyces sp. NPDC001056. Next base: position 73,653 of record NZ_JBSFLI010000035.1, read on the forward strand.
AGGCTGCGGCTGATCTCGGCGTTGGCCATCAGCCAGCGTTCGCGCAGCCGGGAGTCCTCGTAGAGGCGGGCGTTGTCGATGGCGACGCCCGCGGCGACGGCGAGCGTGGCGAGGACCGACTCGTCCTCCTCGTCGAAGTCGATCCCACCGCGCTTCTCGGTGAGGTACAGGTTGCCGAAGACCTGGTCGCGGACGCGGATCGGGACGCCGAGGAAGGTGTTCATCGGCGGGTGTCCGGGCGGGAAGCCGTACGACGCCGGGTGCGCGGACAGCTTCGACAGGCGCAGGGGCTCCGGGTGGCGGATCAGCTCGCCGAGGATGCCGTGGCCCTCGGGGAAGGGGCCTATCTCCCGGATGCGGTCCTCGGACAGGCCCACGGTGTGGAACGCGGCGAGGGTCGTGCCGTCGGGGCCGATGACGCCCAGCGCCGCGTACTCGGCGTCGACCAGGGCGGCCGCGGCCTCCACGATGGAGTGCAGGACCTGCTCCAGCTCCAGCTCGCGGCCGACGGAGAGGACCGCCTCCAGCAGGCTGTGCACCCGGTCCCGGGTACCACGAGCCGCGTCGATCCTGGCCTGCAGCTCCTCCAGCAGCTCGTCCAGCTTCAGCTGCGGCAGCCGCACGCCGGGCTCCTCCGTTCCGGTCACCACGCCCTCCACTCCCCATCAGCCCATGTCCTCGACCCGACGGGTTCCCAGGACACGGTAGCCGCTCGGGGAACGGGAGGGATACGCGGAGTCCCCTCTGGCGGCCCTGCGACGCGTCATGCCCGTGGCACATGCCCCTTGCACAGGGCCGCGGGGCGGGGCCCGCCGGTGGCGTGCGTGCCGTCGTTCGATCCGTTCCGGGCAGGGCGCGGGAGGGGACGGGGGCACTCCCCCGGTACCCCGAGCTGGACACCGTGGTGACGATGTCGGGCGTCATGCTCCTGGAGGACCTGCGCGACGCCGCGCACTTCCGGGCGGCAGAAACG